>JAZRWZ010000074.1:0-7071 GCA_045599985.1 Acutalibacteraceae bacterium
CCGGCGGTGTTCAGCAGAATGCGCCAGCTGTTATACTGCCCCACAATGCGGTAATCCACTATCCGCGCCACCAGCACGGGCACGGCCACATTGATAAGGCAAAGGCAGAAGTAGGCCGCGGCATAGCAAACCAGAAATCCCGTGGTGTGAAACAACCCAATAAGGGAAACCGCGCCGAACAGACCTATGCTGCCCAGCAGAAGGATGGTGGGCTCCCTGCCCGTGTGCCGGGTATAAAGGAGATTGGCGGGAATGCCCACGGTCTGGGTGATGACCAGCAGCACCCCGGCGGAGTCGGCATTGAGCTGCCCGCCCGCGTAGCCCACGGTAACGGCCATGGCAACAATGCCCGCGCAGAAGCCTCTGATGAAGTTGGGCAGAATCAGCACGGTGAAGGGGCGGTATTTGAGCAGGGGTACTTTCTTTTGCCGGTCGGCGGGGGCCGGGTAATCCACTTTTTTGTAGGAGGCGGTCATCCACACAAACAGCAGAATGCCCGCTGCGGCAAGGGGAAAGAAAACCCGCATGGCGGAAAAATAGCCAAAGTGCTTCTGTGCCGCGGAGAGGGCGGCGGTGAGGGCCAGCATGAATATGGCGGAAACCACGGAGGAGCCTCCCGTCCACACGCCGTAATCCTTCATATCCATAATATGATAGGGGATTTTATAGGCCAGCACATTGTAAAACCCTGCCCCGATGCAGGCCACCACGGCGGCGGTTACCAGCAGGGGAAAGCCGGATTTTGCCGTGAAGCACAGCACCGCCATAACCGTGAACAGGGGCAGATACAGCAGATGGGAGGCGGCGGTGACTCGAATCACGTTTTTGACGGCATCAATGAATTTGGAAAAAGTCATGATGACCGCCATCTGCACAAACTGCATCAGCGATACGATTTGCCCCACCCTGTTTTCGTCAATCCCTTTTTCCAGCAAAAAGGTCTGGAACATGGCCCCGGTGATGACGGTGGAAACCAGAGTCCACAGAACGCTGTTGATATAATACTTTGTTTTCTGATTCATCGCTTATTCAATCACCGAAAATGCCGGCCAGCAGGTTGTAGATTTTTTCGGCAACGGGGTCGAGGAAATGCCAGAACTTGCCGTCATATTTGGATTCCCATTTGGTGGGGGAGAGGAAATAGACGGAGAAGGGGTTGGTGCGCAGGTATTTGATAGGACCTTCGCCCACGGCGGTGTTGCCCAGCGCCACGATTTTATCCAGCAGCTGCTTGTGGGATTTCATGTAGCTGTAAAGCCCGCGCAGAGGGGAGTATTCCCCTTTCATGCGGCAGCATTTCCAGTATTGCCAGCAAAGCTCGCTGCGCTCAATCTCGGCAAGCTGGCTGTCGGTCTCGGCAGCGGCCTTGGCGCTTTGCCACAGGGAATCCGCCTGCCGGATTTCTGCCGGTGTGATGCCGGGCAGGCAATCGGCGGGCTGCTGACGGATGAAAAGATGCTTGAACCGGGTGACGCTGCGCTTGGAAATCAAGTCAATAAACTGCTTAAGGTAAGTGCCTCCGGGGCCGTATACATGCACCAGATACTCCGTCATCAGTTCATCGTAATTGTCCAGATAAGGGTTCTGCATCAGCTTGGAAAGCAGGTAACTGCGAAGCTCATAAAATTCGCCGTTGCAGGAATTCATATAGTAGTTGCCTTCCTCATACAGCCCCTTGGCGCCGTTTTCATAAAAGACCTGCACGTTGCGCTGCAGCACCTGAAAGTCGGCAAAGGGCAGGAAGGTTTCGGAGTAGTTGTTCACATAGTCCCAGATATATACCCGGTCACACAGGGTGTTCCACTGCTTCAGATCCTTCATGAAAGCGGCATTTTCGGAGCAGTCGGGGTCATCTAAGGTGTGACCGAAGCAGCACTCAATGGAGCAAAGGCGGATAATCACGTTGTCCCGGGGGGTTACATCGGTGGGCGGGGTGCGGGTGTACTGGTAGGCGAAGGTATCCAATGCCACATTGTCGTAGCCTGCCGCTTTAACCGTATCGGCTATGCTGTTGACAAAGGTGAGCATGGTGCCCGCCTGAGAGTGGTTTGCCGCATCCAGAGCGGCGCATTTTTCGCAGGTGCAGTAGTTGTTGTTATCGTCCTGCGTCAGGGATATAATCTGCAAATCGGCATCGGGGTCGTGGCGCTCTTTAAGCAGGGCCAGTACCTCGTCGGTCACAATGCGCAGCACATCGGGGTTGGTCAGGCAAAGCTGGTCGCCGGTTCGTTTGCCGTCACGCAGGGCGAAATATTCGGGGTGCTCCTCAAAATAGGTGTCGCGGGAGCAGAACTGAGTGGCAAAGGAGTGACAGAATGTGCTGATATAGTTGATAATGCCCCCCTCGTCATTGCCGAAACTCACGTTGCTGTTCAGGGAGTTGGCCCGGGCATATTCCGAGTAATAGGAGCTGACGGTATCCACCTTGCGGTATTCAAAATAAGGGGAATACTCAATGGCGGTGCCGGCGGGCACGGTCAGGGTGGAGCTGTGGGTATAGCCGATGACATCGTGGGTATATACCTCATAGTCGCAAAAATCGCTGAGAAAGCGGAATACACCGTCCATCAGGCCCCGGTTGCCGCTGCCGGTAATGGCAACGCCGCCGTCAAAGGCGTTTACGGCGTAGCTGCCGGGGGCCTTTTCGCCGGCAAGAGGCTTGGCGTAAACCGTGTTGCCCACGGAGATGATATTGCCCGCGGTTTTGACCGTATCCGCCACAACGGATGCCGCAACGCCGAAGATGGTATTCAGCCGCTCGGCCATGAGCCGGGCCGCGGTCTGCTCGGTGGGGATGGCCTTTTCGGGAATTACCACAAACACCTCGCGGGTGTTTTCGTCAATCAATGTGATGCTTTGCCCGTCGGCGGCAAAGGCAGCCGCACCGCAGGAAAGCAGGGTCAGCACGGCAAGCAGAATGGCAATGATTTTTTTCATGATAATCACTCCGTAAGTTATATTTTTTCGGGCAGGGAAGAATATGCCCGACAGCGGCTTTTTTATGCCATGGTTTCCAGCATGGTGGGGGTAATCTCAAAGCGGGTGGGCTTGCCTTCCAGACAGGCCGTGAACTCCGCCAGCATGTATTCGCCCATGCGCTGCACCTCGCTGCCGATGGAGCCTGCCATGTGAGGGGTCAGGAACACATTCTTCAGGGCGTACAGCTCGCTCCCCGCCTCGGGGGGCTCGGGCCAGGTCACATCCAGCACCGCCGCCCGGGTGGGCTTTTGCTTCAAGGCGGCAATCAGGGCAGCCTCATTCACCTGCTTGCCCCTGCCCGTATTCAGAAATACGGCATTGTCGCCCATTTTCCCGAAGCAGTTTTCGTCAATCATGTTTTCGGTTTGGGGATTGTTGGCAAGGTGATTGCTGATGACCTGACAGCGTTCAAAAAGCTCGGGCAGGTGAGTAACCTTCCCCACACCCAGCGCCTCGGCTTTTTCGTCGGATAAAAACGGGTCAAATACCAGCACGGGCAGGCGGTAAGCTTTGAGCATGCGGATAACAAGGGTGCCTATCATGCCCGCCCCGATAATGCCCACGGGGGTGTCGTAATTGCCGGGGTAGGGCTTGCCGAAATCGTGGGCACGCCACACGGGCCCGTCCCCCCGGTGCAGGGTCTGGAAAAAGCCCTTGTTGGCAAGAATGATTTCGGATACCGTCACCTCCGCCACGGGCACGGCGTTGGCACCCCAGGCGGAAAAAATCCTGATACCCCGCTCCATGTAGGGGGCGGCGAAGTACCGCACGGTGCCGGCGGCGTAAAAGACGGCTTTCAGGTTGGGAAAGTAGAATTGAATCTGCTCCCCGGTCAGCGCGGGCATATTCCATGTGGAAAAAATGTATTCCACCGCCGCAAAGGGGGCGGCGGGCAGCTCGTTATTCTCAAAAAGAGGGTGGGGGTAACAACCCTCAACCATGGCAAGGCGGTCACAGATGGCTTGCTTCACACCCGGGGCGTAGGCCTTGGCAATGCTCTCCTCGGTGCCCAGAAACAGGCCAACGGCTTTTTTATCGGCAGCGGCGCACATATCGGTTCCTTCTTTTACTTTTTTTCTTACTATATCACAAAATTTTCCCGGTGCAAACCGTTGCGGCACAAAAAAGTGAAATCCTCCCCGTTGGGATTGCAATCACCGCCCCTTCGCCGTATAATAAAGTCAGAAAAAGGAGGGAGTCGTATGCCGCACCCCTATCTGTACTTCACCAAAAACAATGTGGAAAGCTTCCGTGATAAAATAAAGACCGATGACGCGGCGGCAAAGCGTTACCGTGAGGCGGTAAAGGATGCCGACGATTTGCTGAAAGAGCCCTTTGTTACCGAGGATTTTGCCAACGGGCGGGATTCGCTTCACGGCAATTTCTGGAATCTCGGCGGGCAGACCAACCGGATGAATCACGCCCTTGGCACGAAATATCTGGTGGAGGGGGATAAAGCCTGCGCCGAAAAGCTCAGGGCGCTGATTCGCCATTTTATCGGTTTTGAGCGCTGGCACGCCGAAAGCTACTGCCGCAGAACCCCCGTGCCCTGGCATTCCGACCTTTGCTCCACGGGCATGGCGCTGGCCATTGCCACAACCTATGATTTGATTTATGAGGAACTGACCCCGGCGGAGCGAAAGGAATTTGCCGCGGGGATTTTCGAATTGGGCGTGAAATCCGCCATGACGGATTGGGTATTTCCCGAAACCCGCCTGCACGCCGTGGATTCCATGGGTCACAACTGGTGGGCGGTTTGCATCGGGGAGGCCGCAACGGCGCTGCTTGCCCTGAAGGATGACCTGCCCGGTGTGGATACCAACGGGGTTTTTGCCCTTGTGAATGAGGCGCTGGCCACCTACTTCGGCTATGAGGGCAATGTGCTGTTCAACAAGATCCGCAACTATGATGCCGGGGGGCTCTTTTACGAGAGCATCGGTTATTTTGAATACGGCACCGCCACGCCCCTGCGCTATCTGTGGTGCTATGAGCGGTGCTTCGGTGATAACGAGGTGCTGCGCCGGGCTATTCCCCAAAATCTTGGCGATGCGCTGATGAGCTTTTCTTACCCCTATACAAAGGACGGAAAAACGGAGTATGCCTTTATGGATTTCGGGGATTCCGACTTTTTCAGTATCAGGGATTCTCTGGTAAAATACCTGCGCCGCACGGGGCTGGATTCCGCCGCGGTGCGCGCCGCCTCCGCTTTGCTGCCCACGGAATTGTGGGATGAGATAGAGGGCTATTCCGCCGCCTGCGATGACGGCAGCGTAAATTCCCTGCCCAAAACCGTTGTGTTCCCCTCTGGCTACCTGCTCAGCCGCAGCACATGGGAGCCGGACGGCACGCTGTTTGCCGTAAAAAGCGGCTACTGCTGGAATCACTCCCATAATGACAGCGGCACCTTCAATATTGCCTTCAAGGGCGCTCCTTTCATTACGGACGGAGGCCGCTGCGGTTATGACGACCCCCTTTACCATGCGTACTACTGTCAGGACTGCGCTCACAATGTGATTCGCATCGGGGATGAGGGCCGCCGGGATGAGGAGCTTTACCGGGGCACCAAATTCCCCGGCTCGGTCAGCGATTGGCGGGAGGGTGAGGATTTTTTGTTTGTGCAGACCGACTGCACGGGGCCCATGGCTCACCTCTGCTCCCGTTTATACCGCAATTTCTTCTGGCTTGATGACAATCTGCTGGTGATTGTTGACGAAATATACTGCCATAAAGAAAATACGGCGGAATTCACCCTGCACTATATGGGCGAATGCACCGGGCGTGGCAAGGGATTCCTTATTGCCGACGGGGAGCGCCGGGGCATTCTGACCCCCGTTTTTCCCGAAAACATGGCTGCCGGTTTCCGGGAGGGGCATATGCCTCAGGAGCCGGAAAGTAAAGTGCCCTACCTTGTGCTCACCACTCCCGAAAAGGCGCGCAATCACCTGCTGATTCATACCCTGCAGC
Organism: Acutalibacteraceae bacterium; assembly: GCA_045599985.1. Classification (GTDB taxonomy): domain Bacteria; phylum Bacillota; class Clostridia; order Oscillospirales; family Acutalibacteraceae; genus CAG-177. The sequence continues at coordinate 5,944 of JAZRWZ010000074.1, forward strand.
TGGATGACGGCACCGGGGAGGCAGCCGTGACCCGCATCACCGGCGAAAATGCCGAGGGGGTGGAAATCGTGCACGGCGGCAAAACACGGCAGATTTGGTTTAACCGCATGGCAGACGGTCACGTTATGCACGACAACAGCAATGCCGTTATTGCCGAGTACGAGACGGATGCCTATATGCTCATGATTACCCGAAGGGGCGATGACCCGCCGGCGGTGCTGAGCGTCTGCGGCAGTTATCTGCGAAAGGATGACCGCGTGCTTTTCTCTTCTTTCACAAAGAAAACGGGTTTATACAGATAAAACAAAGCAAATGAATAAAAGAAAGGAAATTGCTATGAAAAGAAAAATTCCGTTTACATCCATTTTAGGCGCTTTGTCGGGCGTGTTCTCCGTGGTGGCAGGCTTCCTGTTCAGCTTACAGGAGGTTGGTCATGAGGTAGCGCATAATCCCGAGCAGGATGCCGACCTGTTCTCCTACTTCTTCGGTCAGCAGGCCTCCACCGGAGACGAAACGGTGCATTACCTGCTTTGGCTGCTGTGCCGCTTCGTTGAAAAGGGCTTTGCTCTGGTGCTGATTTTCTTCGGCCTTTTCACCGTTTTTTATTTCGGCTCCAAGGTGGAGCATGCTCTGCGCCGCCCTGTCTGCCCGCCTCCCGTGAATGCCATGCCGCCCTTTATGCCCCCTCAGGGTCAGCCTCCCTTTGCCCCTGCCGGAAATCCCGGCGGCGGTATGCCCTGCGCACCCGGTGCCGAGCCCATGATGAATAACGCTCCCGCTCCCGAAAACAGCGAAAAAATCGTGTATCGCGGCGATAATAACGAAGCGGGCGGTCAGGAATCATAAATTGTATTTACGAAAACGGTGCTTTTCTTACGGAAGGCAAAAGGGATTTGAACACGATATGCCTTAAAAAGCGATCTTCACGCACATTCGGGCGTTTTCCGCCTTGAAAGACTACAGTATTCCTGCGGCGAAGAAACAGCCGACTGCACGCAAATCTCATCTTTTTAAGGTGCGAAGCAGTTTTGGCGGACAGATTTTCTGCCAAGATGAGGCAAAAAGCGCAGGAATACTTTGTGTATTCCGAGCATTTTTAACGATATATTGGCAAAAAAGATGCCGCCA
>JAZRWZ010000075.1:0-1425 GCA_045599985.1 Acutalibacteraceae bacterium
TTCGGGCATGAATTACATTTATATTTCCGTTTGTCGCAAAGCTGTTCATCCCACTCGTTGGCACAAACAGGCTGATAGCCGCTTTTTTCGGTTGTTTTGCTGTACCAACGCCTTGCAAAAACATCTTCCCTGCCGCTGAAAAGACTTTTGAAAAGCTCAATTTTCTTCTGCGGAGAGCTTAATTTGTTTATTTTTTCGGAAGATATACTTTCATTGGCGATAGATATAGTATCAACGTTAATATGTTTATACTTTCTTAACTCTTCTTTCAAAGAAGCATTTTCATCTCTGAGCCGTTTATTCTCTGCAAGTAAATCACCATATGAAAGCATATTGACACTTCCGTTTCATTAATTTATATGGATAGATTATAGCATCTTATAATACTTCAACGCATCGGTTATCGCTTTCTCTTTCTCCGGCGGGCATTGGGGCTGTTTTGCATTTGGATTTTTGGGTTTATTATAGTTTTCTCGTTCGATGATGCCATATTTTTGTTTCACTTGAGCGATATAAAGATGAGATACTTTCATCCCGTATTTCTTCAGAATATACGCTTTTATTTCATCATATGTTGCCTTCGTTTCCGCCGATGTTGCATCCAATTCATCAAGGTCAATATCCATATCAACTGTGAATTTCGGCTTTTGTTGGGACAACAGCACAACCGTCTCGCAATGTCCCGTGCCGGGGAAAAGGTCAACGGGGCAGGCTTTTTCGGCGCGGTAGCCAAGGGTGGAAAGGATGGCCACATCCCGGGCCTGGGTGGCGGGGTCGCAGGAGATATACACGATTTTTTGCGGCGCCATGGCCTTTACGGTGTGCAGCAGCTCCTCGGCGCAGCCCTTGCGGGGCGGGTCAAGAATCACCACATGGGGGCGCACCCCCTCCTGCTCCAGCCGGGCGGCAGCCTCGGCGGCATCGGCGCACAAAAAGCGGGCGTTTTCAATGTGATTGAGGGCGGCGTTGATTTTGGCATCCTCAATGGCCTCGGGCACGATTTCCACCCCGATAACCTCTTTCACCCGGTTTGCCATGGAAAGGCCGATGGTGCCCGCGCCGCAGTAGAGGTCCAGCAGGGTCTGGGATTTGTCCGGCCCGGCAAACTCGGCGGCTTTTTCGTAAAGCCGCTGTGCCTGTGCCCGGTTCACCTGATAAAAGGAGAGGGGAGAAATGCGGAATTGCAGGCCGCACAAAATATCCGTAATCGTGTCGCTGCCGTAAACAGTGCGGCAGGTTTTGCCCAGAATCACATTGGTTTTTTCTTTATTGATGTTGATAATCACGCTGCACACGGCGGGGCAGCGGCGGGTCAGGATTTCCGCCAGCCCGGCCTCGTCGGGCAGGGAGTTGCCGTTGATGACGGCGCAGGCCATAATCTGCCCCGTCATCTCCGCCTTGCGCAGATAGATGTGGCGCAGCAGG
>JAZRWZ010000076.1:0-10894 GCA_045599985.1 Acutalibacteraceae bacterium
TTTTGGAAGAATCCGCTGCGAACGGTAATGACTTCGCAGTCGAAGATTTCGTTGCCGTCAACATCCGTCAGAACATTTCCGTTGCTGTCTGCAACCGCTGCATAGAGTGTGCAGGAACCCCAACATTTAAAAACAGCGGAATCACCCAAAACGATTCCTTCACCCGGGTCGGGAAGCCAGAAAAGATATGCGCCGTCCGGCAGGTTTTGCGCAAAGGCGGAAATATGGAGTTCCGTGCCGTAATCCACGGTAATATTGCTTCTGTTCCTGATGGTAACGGTTGTGGCGTATTCACCGCCCGGAATCGCGGCCGGGGCGATTAATTTTGTGAATCCGAAATTCCCCAGAGTAATTTTCGGGGAAGCCATCAGAATGTCATTCCATTCGGCAACGCAAAGGGTAAAGGCATAATTGAACAGCTTGACCGCTTCGGCATCGCTGATGACTTTGCCGCCTGCATCTCTTACCGTAAAAGAAAGAGAATTGACATATGAAGCCGGAAAAACGGTTGCGGAACCGTAAACGGTGCCGCCCGATGTGCTTCCGAAATCACTTCCTATGGTGAGAAAATAACCATCCGAATAGTCCGGTGTGATTTTGAAATACACATTGATGGAGCCGCCGACCAATCTGCCTCCGAAAATCATTTCATCGGTGGCTGAAGAATAAGAGATGATGTAAAAGTAGGGGGTATCGTCTGAATACTTTAAGCGGGACAGGTAGCAAAAGTCACCGTCCCGGTCGCCGTAACGGAGCAGATAGTTCCTCAGGTGGTTGTAGTCGGAAATGCTTTGTTCCTCTGCCCGGCCCTTCTTGAACATGTTCCCGAAATCAAAAAACTTTTTTTCGGTTTCGTCGGGGCGGGATTGCTGCCATTGTTCAAGAAGAACGGCTTCGTCGCTTGCGTCGTCAGCGGCCAAAACCGGCACACAAGGTAGGAGCAGAGATGCAGCCAACAGAACGGACAGTATGGAGCGGATGACTTTTTTCATAATATTACCCTCCTGCAATTTTCATTATGCAAGGAAAGTATAGCAGAAAAGAAAGTGCAAATGGTCACCGCAGCGGCGACATTTCAGTACCCAAGGGGCTGCTCGCCAAAACGGTACAGCATCTCATTTATCAAATCAATATCGTACCTGCAGTCTTCGATAAAATACAAAATGATAATGTCGCGGCGGGCTTCATAATTGAAAGCGTATCCGCATTTGGCCAGCAGGGAAACGGCCTCGCTTTTGGTGGCTTCCAGGCCGATGCAAAGGGTAAGAACGGTGTCCCGGGCGGGCTTATATTCATTATCTGCCATGATTTTGGAGAACAGACGCCTGTCCATATGGATGGCGTGATACACATGGCTGTTTTTCATGTTTTTGGCAATGATAATCCGCCGCACGGTTTCCACAAAAGTGGATTCCTTCCGAAAACGGCGGGCGATGATTTCCTCATCGGACATGCCTCTTGCCTTCAAAGAGTCAATGGCTTTTTTCTCCTCGGTGAGGGGCTGTTTCCCGGAAGATGCGTCCTCTTCTGTTTTGGTGCTGAAGGAGCTCAGGGGTGGCTTATTCAGTTCCCTTGATCTGCTGAAATAAACCTTTGGTTTAGGCTTCGGAAGTGTTTTGTGTTCCGGGAACAGGTCGGGGCACTGTGTTGAAAATCGCAGAAGCATATCCTCCCGGCATGCATCGTAATCGGGCTTTTTCTTCACTGTTTTCTTTCTGAAAAAAGTCAAAACAGACACCTCCCTGATTTGAACCGTGATGATGGGAACCCGAAAGAAAGATAGCATTTTTTCGTTGTTTTTGTCAATAACCTCAAGATGGTCAGCGGCAGGAAGACAGAAAGTGAGAAAAAGGTTCTACCATTTTCACGAATATCGTGGTATGATAGCAGACAGAGAAAAATCCGAAAGATAGGGGAACAAAAAACGTGAAAATAGGCGATGTGGAAATCAGAGGTTATGCGGCCCTTGCCCCCATGGCAGGGGTGGCGGACATGGCTTTTCGTGAGCTGTGCGTGGCCTACGGCGCCGCCTATGCCGTGGGTGAAATGGTGAGCGCCAAGGGCGTTACCATGCATGACCGCAAATCCGATAAACTCATGGTGCTTTCCGAAAAGGAGCACCCTGCCGCCGTGCAGATTTTCGGCTCCGACCCCGCAACCATGGCGAAGGCTGCCGAGGAGGCCATGCGGTATTCCCCGGAGGTAATTGATATCAATATGGGCTGCCCCGCTCCCAAAATCGCGGGCAACGGCAACGGTGCCGCACTCATGAAGGACCCGGCTCTGGCTGCTGCCATTACCGCTGCCTGTGTCAGCGCCGTGCCCGTGCCCGTCACCGTAAAAATGCGCATCGGCTGGAACGCGGAATCCCTGAACTGCGTGGATTTGGCAAAGCGCTGTGAGCAGGCGGGAGCCGCCGCCGTAACCGTGCACGGCAGAACACGGGAGCAGATGTATGCGCCCCCCGTCAACAAAGACCTGATACGGCAGGTGAAGCAGGCAGTGAAGATTCCCGTTATCGGGAACGGTGATGTGGTTGACCCCCTCTCTGCCGAAGCGATGTACCGCGACACGGGCTGTGACTTGGTAATGGTGGGCCGGGGTGCTTTGGGCAGGCCGTGGATTTTCAAGCAAATCAACACTTATTTTGAAAGCGGTGTTATTCTGCCGGAGCCGCCTTTGGCGGAGCGGATGGATGTGATGCTGCACCATATCGAACGCCTTTGCGAGCTGAAAGGGGACTTCATCGGCATGCGGGAGGCACGCAAGCACGCCGCATGGTACATCCGCGATGTGCGGGGCGCGGCAAAATTCCGCAATGAAATCGGCTCCCTCACCTCCATGGAGGAGCTGCGGGCCCTCGCCAAACGGGTGGCGGAGGCCGAAACCGAATAACAAGAAGGCACCCAACGGGGCACCGCTCAACGGCGGTTGCCTCATTTTTCTTTTTTACGCATAAAAATCCCGTAATCCGGCTCTATGTCACAGATTCGTCACAGTTATGTAACCTTTCCGTTATTGACGAAAAACCTTAGTTATATTATAATATAAACTCAAAATCGAGATATCTTACCCCGCGAAAGGAATTACTATGGAAAATTTACCCAACAACGAAAAAATGATGCCCGTGGTGGCACTGCGAGGGCTCGTGGTGTTCCCCGGCATGTTCATACACTTTGATGTGGGCCGCTCCAAGTCCATGACGGCTGTGAAAGAGGCCATGAGCGGCAACCGCGAGGTGTTTCTGGTGGCGCAGAAGGATATTGCCGTGGAGGATCCCGAACAGGCCGATTTGTACGAAATCGGCGTGATTGCCACCGTGTGCCAGACTTTGAAAATCAGCGGCAAGGCCGACGGCCCCGTGCGTGTGGCCGTGGAGGGTCTGCGCCGCGCCAGACTGGTGGACCTGATGAACGGCAAACGCTCCCTTCACGGTGTGGTTATGCCCATGGAGGATAAACCCACCCGGGGCGCAAGCAAGGAGTACGAGCAGGCTTTGGTGCGCCACACCAAGGATTTGTTTGAGGAGTACAGCTCCGTTGCACCGCAGCTGCCCCAGGATATGAACATCAGCGTGCTGCGGGAGAATGACCCCGGCAAGCTGGCGGATTATATCGCCGGCAACATTATGCTGGATTATCAGGACCGCCAGAAGATACTGGAAAATCTGCAGTATGTGCGCCGCCTTGAGGATGTTTGCGTGATGCTCTCCAAAGAGAGCCGGCTGCTGATGCTGGAGGCAGACATTCAGGATAAGGTGCAGAACCAGATTGATGACAACCAAAAGGATTATTACCTGCGCGAGCAGTTAAGAGTGATTTCCGAGGAATTGGGCGGCGGTGCCGATGAACTGGACGAATACCGCAGCAAAATCGAGGCTTTGAAAGCGGATGACGAAATCAAGGATAAACTGCTGAAGGCCTGCACCCGTCTGGAAAAATCCGCGCCCCAGTCTCCCGAGGCTGCCGTGGAGCGCAATTATCTGGATGTGTGCCTTGCTCTGCCCTGGGGAAAATATTCCAAGGATAACCTGAACATCGCCCACGCCCGCAAGGTGCTGGATAACGACCACTACGGCCTGAAGGATGTGAAGGAGCGCATTCTCGAGCTGCTTGCCGTGCGCAAGCTCTCCCCGGATATTACGGGGCAGATTATCTGCCTCTCCGGCCCTCCCGGTGTGGGCAAAACCTCCGTGGCCCGCTCTATCGCCCGCGCCATGGGGCGTGAATATGTGCGCATCTCCCTTGGCGGCGTAAAGGATGAGGCGGAGATTCGCGGCCACCGCAAAACCTATATCGGCTCCATGCCGGGCCGCATTATGGATGCCGTGCAGAAGGCGGGGGTATCCAATCCCCTGATTCTGTTGGATGAAATCGACAAGCTCTCCTCCGACTATAAAGGCGACCCCACCTCCGCACTGCTGGAGGTGCTTGACCCCGAGCAGAACAGCACCTTCCGCGATCACTACATCGAATTGCCCTTTGACTTGAGCCGGGTGCTGTTTATCACCACGGCCAACCTGAGCCAGAACATTCCCGCGCCTTTGCAGGACAGAATGGAAATGATTGAGCTGGGCTCCTACACGGCGGAGGAAAAATTCCACATCGCCAAAAATCATCTGGTCAAAAAGCAGATTAAACGCCACGGCATGACAAGCGCCGATTTGCGCATTGCCGATGATGCCATCCGCGCCATGATTGAGGGCTACACCCGTGAGGCCGGTGTGCGCAAGCTGGAGCAGAAAATTGCCGCCGTGTGCCGCAAGGCTGCCATGAAGGTGGCGGAGGGCAGCGGAAAAATCACCGTGAAAGCCGGGGATTTGAACGAATATCTGGGCAATCCCAAATATCTGCGGGAGAATCTGGCCGGTAAAAACGAAGTGGGCGTTGTCAACGGCCTTGCCTGGACTCAGGTGGGCGGTGAAATGCTTACCGTGGAGGCCGCCGTGCTTGAGGGCAGCGGCAAGCTGGAGCTGACGGGCTCTTTGGGCGATGTGATGCAGGAGAGCGCCAGGGCTGCCGTAAGCTGCATCCGCGCCATGGCCGATAAGCTGGCAATCGATAAAGATTTCTACAAAACAAAGGATATTCATATCCATGTGCCCGAGGGTGCAACACCCAAGGACGGCCCCTCCGCCGGTGTTACCATGGCAACGGCTCTGCTCTCCGCTTTGTCGGGGGTTGCCGTAAGGGGCGATGTGGCCATGACGGGTGAAATCACCCTGCGGGGCAGGGTGCTGCCCATCGGCGGCCTGCGCGAAAAATCCATGGCTGCCTACATAGCCGGAGTCAAAACCATCCTGATTCCCGCCGATAATCTGGGCGATCTGGACGAAGTGGTGGATGTTGTGAAGCAGAATGTGCAGTTCATCCCCGTGCGCACGGCAGAGGCCGTCTGGGCACAGGCTTTGGAAAGCACCGATTATCTGGCAGACGGCAGCACCGCCGGGCCCGAAAATACCCCTTTGGCCGAGGGCGTGAAAAACACAAGCCGCTCCGCCATTCGTCAATGAGGTGCAGATATGAAATTTGAAAAGATAGAGTACGCCGCTTCCTACGGCACAGAGGGGCAGCTGGTGCCCTCCGCATTGCCGGAGGTGGTATTCTCCGGCCGCTCCAATGTGGGCAAATCCTCGCTGATAAATAAAATTTTCAACCGCAAGAATCTGGCCCGGGTCAGCTCCGTGCCCGGCAAAACCGTTACCATCAACTTTTTTAAGGGGGACGGGGTGAACTTTGTTGACCTGCCCGGCTACGGCTATGCCAAAAAGAATTACGGTGAAAAAACCCGTTGGGCCGGCCTGATGGAGGGTTACTTTAAATCCGGGCGGGACATCCGCCTTGTGCTTCAGCTGATGGATATGCGCCATCCCCCTTCAGAGGACGATATGATGATGCTTCGCTTTTTGCAGGAGGCAGGCTACCCCACCGTGGCCGTGCTGACCAAATGCGATAAGCTCAACAAGGGCGAACGCCTGACCCGCCGCCAACAGCTGCAAACGGAGCTGGCGGAGTTTGAAGGGCTTCCCACCGTGGAGTTTTCCTCCGTCAGCGGCGAGGGTACGGAGGAAGTGAAAAAGGCCATTTTACAGGCCGTTCAATCCGAATAATACTTTCGGGAATGGATTTTCCCGAAACCGACCATACTATCAGCAGCGTTCAATATGAAAACGGGAGGAAAAATGTATGCCGAAGGTTAAACAACTGGCCGAGGGTGTGCGCCTTTGCATGGTGCAGACCGACCGCTTTAAAACCAGCAACATTAAAATCGCCATGGCCATGCCCATGAGCAGCAATCTGAGCGCCAACGCCCTGATGCTGTATCTGCTGAAAAGGAGCTGCCGCCAATATCCCGACTTTGCGCAGCTCAACCGCCGTCTGGATGAACTGTACGGCGCCTGCCTGAGCGCATCCGTCATGAAGCTGGGCGAGGCACAGGTGCTCAGTCTGGATATTACCTGCATAGATGACCGCTTTGCACTGGAGGAGGGGGAGAGCATCAGCGCCGGGTGCGCCGCCCTGCTCACCGGCCTTCTTTTTGAACCCAATGTGGAAAACGGCGCTTTTGACGAAACCGCTTTGCAGGATGAAAAACGCCTTTTGCTGCAGCGCATGGAGGAGGAGGTCAACGATAAACGGGCCTTCGCCATGCAGCGCTGTGAAGAATTGCTGTGCCAGAATGAATTGTACGGCCGCAACAAATACGGCACCCCCGAAGAGGTGGAGGCCGTTACCGCCGGGGATGTATATGCCGCCTGGCAGAATGTGCTGAGAACCGCCCCCATCATGATTACCGCCGTGAACGGCTCCGACGGCAAGGGTGTGGAAAAGGTGTTTGCCGCCCGATTCAAAAAAGCGGAGCGTGAGCCCGTTGCCATTGAGACGGAATTCCGTGCCAAGGCAGGCCGCTTCCGCCGGGTGTGCGAAACCTTCAAGGTCAATCAGGGCAAGCTTGTGCTGGGCTTCCGCGCCGGTATGGAGAGCCGCAAGGATTGCTTCGCAGCCGAAACCGTGATGAACGATTTGTTCGGCGGCAATGTGTACTCCAAACTTTTCCTGAATGTGCGTGAAAAGCTGAGCCTCTGCTATTACTGCTGGTCACGCCTTGCCGCGCGCAAGGGCATTGTGCTGGTGCATTGCGGCATTGATACCGAAAATGAGAAAAAAGCCTCCGCCGAGATTCTCGCTCAGCTTGCCGATATGCGGGCGGGCAAGTTTACCGAGGAGGATATCACCGCCTCCAAAATGGGTCTGCGTGAGCGGTATATGAGCAGTGAGGACACCCCCGAGGGTATTACCGCCTGGTATTGCAGCCAGGTGCTGGACGATACCCTGATGACCCCTGCGGATATGGTGAAGCAGACGGATGCCGTCACAAAGGATGAGATTTGCGACGCCGCCAGACGGATGGGTCTGGAAACGATTTATATGCTCAGTGCAGAGGAGGGAACAACGGATGAAAATAACTGAAATCAAAAATGATTTGTTGGGCGATTCCGTTTTTTGCGCCAAGCATCCCTCCGGCTTAACCATTATGGTTATGCCCAAGCCGGGCTATTCCTCCACCTACGCCGTGTTTGCCACAAAGTACGGCTCTATTGATACCAGTGTTAAAAACGAGGAGGGCGGCTTTGACCCCATCCCCGAGGGCACGGCGCATTTTCTGGAGCACAAACTGTTTGAGTGTGAGGAGATGGATGCCTTCGCCCTGTTTGCCAAAACGGGTGCCAGCGCCAACGCCTACACCTCCTTTGATAAAACCGCCTACCTCTTCTCCTGCTCACAGAATTTTGAGGAGAGTTTGGGCATTCTGCTTGATTTTGTGCAAAAGCCCTATTTCACTCAGGCCACGGTGGAAAAGGAGCAGGGCATCATCGGGCAGGAGATTCGTATGTATAAAGATGACCCCGATTGGGAGGTTTGCCTGAACCTGCTGCGTGCCCTTTACAGCGAGCATCCCGTGCGCATCGATATTGCCGGCACTCAGGAATCCATTGCCCGGATTGATGCGGATTTGCTCTATCGGCTGTATCACAACTTTTACAATCTCGGCAACATGGTGCTTTGCGTTTGCGGCAATGCGGATATGGAAACCGTGCTGAAGGTGGCCGATGCCAAATTGCAGAAAAACGAGGGCAAAAAGATTGAACGCAAGTTTGTGCCCGAAAGCCCCATTCCCGTGCAGAAGCGGGTGGAGGAGCGGCTCTCCGTTGCCACCAAGCAGTTCCTGCTGGGCTACAAGGAGGATTTGAAAAATCCCGAAATCAAGCTGGAGGATTGGCTTGCCACCGAGGTGATGCTGAATGTGATTTGCGGCAGAACCTCACCTCTCTTTAATGATTTGCTCAGCCGCGGCCTGATTGATATGGGCTTTTCGTCGGAGTTCTTCAACGGCTACGGCTACGGCGCCGTGCTCATCGGCGGCACCTCCTCCGACCCGGAGCAGACTGCCGAGTTGATTCGTGATGCCATCGAAAAAGCCGCCAAAAAGGGCATTTCCGCCGAGGATTTCGAGCGTGCCCGCCGCCGCCTTTACGGCAGAATGGTGATGGATTATAACGACATTGATGCCGTAGCCAATCAGATGATGGACCTGCATTTTAACGGCTGCAAGCCCTTTGATGAATTGGAGGCCTGCCGCAAGCTGACTCTGGAGCGCGTAAACAAGCGCCTGCGCAAGCTCAAGAGGGAATACTCCGCACTCTCCGTCATTCTGCCTTTGGAAAGTGAGGGTGAAAACAATGGCTGATGCAACAACGGTATTCTTTAAAGGCTTTTCTCATGAAATCAGCTTTCGGGTTTCCTCCATTCTGGCGCAGTTCAATCTGTTTGGCCACGAAATGACCATTCGCTGGTACGGCGCCATCATCGCCTTCGGCTTTTTGCTTGCCGTGCTGTTCGGCGGCAGAAGAGCCTATGTGTGGAAGATGAGCATTGATAAAATGATTGACGTGCTCATTTACGGCACCATTTTCGGCATTATTGGTGCCAGACTTTACTATGTGGTTTCCGAATGGGGCTATTACGGCAAGCATCTTGCCGAAATTCCTCAAATCTGGAACGGCGGCCTTGCCATTTACGGCGGCATTATCGGCGGTATCGCCGCCGCCTTTGTGGTATGCAAGGTGCGCAAAATGAATTTTTACAATCTGCTGGATATTGCAAGCATGAGCCTGCTGTTGGCCCAGGGCATCGGTCGTTGGGGCAACTTCACCAATCAGGAGGCCTTCGGCACCAACACGGATATGCCCTGGGGCATGACCAGTGAAAAGGTGCAGAGCTACATCATCAGCCATCAGGCCGTGTTTGCCGAAAGAGGCTTTGAGGTGAGCGCTGACCAATATGTTCACCCCACCTTCCTGTATGAATCCCTGTGGTGTCTTTTGGGCTTTGTGCTGCTTTACATCATCTGCCTGAAGGCCCGCAAATTCAGCGGTCAGCTTTTCCTTTGCTACGGCATCTGGTACGGGCTGGAGCGTGCCATTGTGGAGGGGCTTCGCACAGACAGCCTCTACATCACCGGCACCAACATCCGTGTTTCGCAGGCTCTTTCCGCCGTGCTTGCCGCAGTTTGTGCAATTTGGCTTATCATCGGCCTGATTCGCCAAAAGAAGCACCCCAAGCCCATTGACGGGGTGGATTTCTTTTTGGAGGAAGAACTGAAGGCGGCAAAAGCTGCCGAGGCTGCCCCTGCACCTGAGGCGGAAGCCGTGGCCGAAGCGGCCGGAGCGGATTACGAAACCGAAAAAGAACCTGCCGAAGCGACTTCTTCGGCACCCGAGAGCAAAATCGTTTACAGAAAGAAGAACTGAAATCCATGAAACTGATTAACGGAAAAGAAATTCAGGCCATTACGCTGGAGGAAATCGCCAAAGAGGTAACGGCGTTAAAGGAGCAGGGCACGGAATGCTGCCTTGCCGTCATTATTGTGGGGAACGACCCCGCCTCCCGCGTGTATGTGAACAATAAAAAGAAGGCCTGCGAAATGGTGGGCATCCGCTCGCTGGAATATGCTCTGCCTGAGGAGACCACCACCGGGGAACTGCTCGCCTTGTTTGATACCCTCAATGCCGACAAAGGGGTGAACGGCATTCTCTGCCAGCTTCCCGTGCCGAAGCATATTGATAAAAATGCGGTGCTTGACCGTATTCTGCCCCAAAAGGATGTGGATTGCTTCCACCCCGTGAATGTGGGCAAGCTCTCTTTGGGCAAGGCAACGCTTTTGCCCTGCACCCCGGCGGGCATCATCCGCCTGCTGGATTGCTCCGGCGTGGAGCTGAAGGGCAAGCACTGTGTGGTGATTGGCCGCAGTGATATTGTGGGCAAGCCCATGGCCATGCTGCTGCTGCAAAGGGATGCCACGGTAACGGTGTGCCACTCCAAAACCGCGGATTTGCCCGCCATCACCCGCCAGGCCGATGTGCTTGTGGCCGCGGTGGGCAAGGCTAAATTCGTTACCGCCGATATGGTAAAGCCCGGTGCCGTTGTGATTGATGTGGGCATGAACCGGGATGAGAACGGCAAGCTCTGCGGCGATGTGAACTTTGACGAGGTGGCCCCGGTGGCGGAGCAGATTACTCCCGTGCCCGGCGGTGTCGGCCCCATGACCATTACCATGCTTATGCGCAACACCCTGACCGCCGCCAAAGAGCAAAACGGAATTGATTGACACAACATAAGAAGAGGTTCTTGAAATGAATAAGAAATTGTATAAAAGCACAACCGATAAAAAGATTTGCGGCGTGTGCGGTGGTCTGGCGGCCTATCTTGGTATGGATTCCTCGGCAAAAGGGATTCGAACCCGATATGGTTTTGGCGGCATCTTTTTTGCCAATATTTCGTTAAAAATGCTCGGAATACACAAAGTATTCCTGCGCTTTTTGCCTCATCTTGGC
>JAZRWZ010000077.1:0-23281 GCA_045599985.1 Acutalibacteraceae bacterium
GGCGGCGATACCTTTGTGCCCACTGCCATGGTTTATCCGCTGTATGATGCGTGCCCCACGCCCAAGGATATACTGATTGTGGACGGCGCCGTTCATGCTTACAGCTACTATGACGGCAAGGAAGCCTATGAGCAAAAGGTAACTGAATTTATTCGCACTCATTTAGGTGATTCAGAATCATAAACATCAAGTTTTACAGAAATAAAGAGCGAAATTTCATTTCAAGCGGGTGTTAAAATGAAATTTCGCTTTTTCTATGCAGATGTTAAATTTTAAATACAATGCCGATAACGGCTGCTGCGGCAAACCAGAAAACCGGGTGGATTTTTTTCAGCTTCTTTATCTGGAGCAGTCCGAAGATAACGGCAAACAGTATGGTGGGGGCAACCATAAACTTAAAGGCGCCGGTGGCATCGGTGAACAGAGCATCCTGAATCAGGCCGATTACAGCGGTGGCAATCAATCCCGTTACTGCAGGACGAATGCCGCCGAAAGCGTTTTTGACAGTTTGGTTATTTTGAAAAGAAGCCATAAATTTGGCAATGATGCAGATAACCACAATACTCGGCAAGACAAGGGAAAGAGTGGCGATGATACCTCCCAAGATGCCGCCGGTGGTGTAGCCCACATAGGTTGCCATGTTGATGCCGACGGGGCCGGGGGTGGTTTCGCTGATGGCAATCATGGTGGTTAGTTCTTCCTGGGTGAACCAGGTGTATTTGTCACAAAGCTCACTTAAAAAAGGAATTGTGGCAGGTCCGCCGCCTATGGCAAACAAACCGATTTTGAAAAATTCGAGGGCAAGCCGTAAATAAATCATGCTTTACCCTTTCTGGCACGCACAATGCCGGTGACAACACCGAGAAGACCTGCTGCGGCTATCACAGCCACGGAGGGCACATCCAAAAGCAGCGAGCAGAGCAAGGCTGCCACGCAGATGACAGCACAGAGAATATCGGTTATGCTTTTTTTGGCAAGGGTAACAACGGTGGAGGCAATCAGAGCACAGGCAGCGGCACGAATACCGTTGAGAGCATGGGCCAGTATTTCATTGCCCATAAAAATATTCAGCACGGTTGCAACCAGTAAAATAATAATGACGGAAGGGGTTATCATGCCCAGGGTGGCAACAATGCCGCCGATGACGCCTTTCTTTTTGTAGCCCACAAAGGTGGCTGTATTAACGGCGATAATGCCGGGTGTGCATTGGCCTATGGCATAGTAATCCATAATTTCATCCTCCGTTACCCAACCGCGTTTTTCTACCAGCTCATATTTGAGCATGGGCAGCATGGCAAGGCCGCCGCCGAAGGTGAGGCCGCCGATTCGGGCAAAGGAGAGAAACAGATTCAGTAACAGTTTCATGGTTTTCTCCCGGTAGGATAATCTTCGAAAATTGCTCCCCCTCTTTGTAAAAGCAGGGGGAGCAGTCGCAATCAATTAAAAATCTGCAGAACCGGTGGTTCTGGGGAAGGGAAGAACATCGCGGATATTGCTGATGCCGGTCAGGTACATGACAAGGCGCTCAAAGCCAAGGCCGTAGCCGCTGTGCTTAACACCGCCGTAACGGCGCAGGTCAAGATACCAGTCGTAGCTTTCTTTATCCAGTCCCAGCTCGTCAATGCGTGCCTCCAGAATGTCAAGGCGTTCCTCACGCTGGCTGCCGCCGATGATTTCACCGATGCCCATAACAAGGCAATCCATGGCGGCAACGGTTTTGCCGTCATCGTTCAGACGCATATAGAAGGCTTTGATTTCCTTGGGGTAGTCGGTAACAAACACGGGGCGCTTGAATACCTGCTCGGTAAGGAAACGCTCATGCTCGGTCTGCAAATCACAGCCCCAGCTTACCTTGTAATCGAACTGGTCGTTATGTTCCTCCAGAATCTTCACGGCCTCCGTGTAGGTTACACGGCCGAAATCGGAGTTTACAACGGAGTTCAGGCGCTCAATCAGGCCTTTATCAATGAATTTATTGCAGAATTCCAGCTCCTGCTTGCAGTTCTCAAGCACATAGCGGATGACATATTTGATCATGGCCTCGGCGGTTTCCATGTCATCTTCCAGATCGGCAAATGCCATTTCGGGCTCAATCATCCAAAACTCGGCGGCGTGGCGCTGGGTGTAGGATTTTTCGGCACGGAAGGTGGGGCCGAAGGTGTAAACCTTACCGAATGCCAGAGCCATGGCCTCGGCCTGCAGCTGACCGGAAACGGTCAGGAAAGCCTGCTTCTGGAAGAAATCTTCGCCGTAATCCACAGCGCCTTCCTCGGTCTTGGGCACATTTTCCATGTCCAGAGTGGTTACACGGAACATTTCGCCGGCGCCCTCGCAGTCAGAGCAGCTGATAAGGGGAGTGTGGGCATAGATGAAGCCCTGGTCAATAAAGAATTTGTGGATGGCGTAGGCTGCGGCGGAGCGAACACGGAATGCGGCGCCCATGGTGTTGGAGCGGGGACGCAGGTGAAGGTATTCCTTAGTTCTCAATGTTTCAAGGGCGATGCGCTTTTTCTGCAGAGGGTAATCGGGGGAGGAAACTGCCAGCACGCTCATCTCATCGGCATTGATTTCAAAGGGCTGAGAGGCATCGGGGGTCAGGATGAAGGAGCCGGTAACCTTGAGGGCGGCACCTACATTCTGCTTGGCGATTTCTTTATAATTTTCCACCTTTTCCGCTTCAAAAACGATTTGCACATTGTTGAAGCAGCTGCCGTCATTCAGGGCGGCAAAGCCGATGGCTTTGGAGTCACGGATGGTGCGGACCCAACCCACAACCGTTACTTTTTTGCCGTCAAAAGCGGCAGGGGTTTCAAAAAGTTTTGCCAGTTCTGTTCTTTCCATTGGTATATCCCTTTCTTGTTAATTCGGCAAAAGCCGAAAATCATTTATTCAGTTAAAAATTGACGCCGTTCCAGCCCCAGTGAGAAGCTTCCTCATACTTGATATAAACCTGCTCGGGGGCTATTCCCAGTTCTTCTCCGAAGATTTCGGTAATGCGGGCGGTCAGAGCATCATAAGCGCTGTCATCTGCGCCGCCGAAGATACTCACATTTACAAAAGCCATGGGCTTTTCGTTGCTGCCCTTAAAATACATGGTGGTGTCCGGCTGAAAAGAGAGCATCAGCCAGCTTTCGGTCTTGCCGGGAATTAAGGCGATGGCCTGACCGAGTTTTTCTTTGAGAACGGTTTCTTTTGTGCGGGTAATGGGTACGGTAGTTGTTGTGCTGATATAAGGCATAAGATATCCTCCTTTTTCTGTTTGCTCAGTTCACTCTAAGAAAGTTTCTTGCGCTGACTACAATGCCCTTGGTGGCAAAGTCTTTATCCGTATAGTTTACATAGATTTGAGTGCCGTTATCGTATTCGGTAACATAAACGCCGTCTGCCACCCGGCGGTGGTCGGTCATTCTGGCGGCTCTTAAATCTCCTAAAGCACTGTTGGCTTTGGCATACAATTCGGCGGCACTGTTAATCCAGTTTTCGTAGTAGTAAACAGAGTCATCTTCGGAAAGCGGGGTGTAGCTCCATTCATAATAGGGGCAGGCACCGAATTCGATGCATCGCAGCAATGTTTCGGTCTGGTCACCGGAGAGATTGAAGGCCTTACCCGAATAATCCGCACTGCCGTGCAGAATCAGGGGAACAAAAGGAACCGCCTCATAGGCACCGCTTTGAGAAATGCTTGTGGTCAACGGTGCTTCGACGAGCACATCGGCATTTTTAACGGCATAGAAATTGGCGCCGATTACCATGGTGGAATGGTTCACGGCAAGGGGAGTAATCAATTCGCTGATGGTTTTTACAGCTTCGGTACGGGTAATCCCTTTTCCGAAATCCGAATAGAGGTTTGTGCCGATATCTCCCAAACAGAACCCGGAATAGGGCATATTGCGGGTGTCGGACAAAACGGTGTTGATGACATTTTTAAAACCGGAAATACTGCGAAAATAGCGGGTAATGCTGCTGCCGCCCACCGCCAATGATAATTTGTCTTCACACACGGTGTACAGTGAGGTGTTGCTGATGGATTCGGCATTGGATGTGCCGAAACTGCCGGAGCTGCTCAGAAGGGCAATTTCAGGGTAAATATTCATGTTCTGACTTTCGGCATAGGTGCAAAGGGTGTTTAGTTCATCATCACTGCCTAATCGCCGCAGGGGGGTCAAATCATTTTTGATGCCCTTGGCATTGGTTCCCCCGGGGAACATACCGCTGTATCGCAGGTTAACGGCGTTGATGCCTTTGTTTTTCATGCGGGTGAGCATATCGAGGGCCTGTTCATATTCTGTCGCAGTTAAAAGTTTCCCCTTTTCACCTGCTAACTGACGGAATGCGGTGCCGATGACTCGCAGATTCATGGGCAGAGATTCGTCGGCCTCAACACTTCTTGTGGAAAGCACGGCGTTACGAATCAGTTGTTCACGGCAGGCGGACGCCATGCCCGCATAGCCTGCATTGTTGCCCGAGAGAAAACGGTAGCAAAGGTGTATTCCTTCCTCTGCGGGAAAACCGAATTCCGATACGCTCAATGTTTCATTTTCATAAGAATAAGGGGTAACTGTAAAGCCGGAGGAAACCGTGTTGTATTCCGATGATGTTGTGGCTTTGTCGGCATATATTGTTGCTACGGAGTCGCCGCCTGTAATCAGGGCAACAAAGGCCGAGCCTGCGTGGCGAATGCCAAAGGCGGGCACAACCGCCGAACCGGAGCATTCTTTTGAGGGTAGGGCAGAATCTTCTCCGTAAACGGGGAAAGAAAGGGGCTCAAAGCTGTCGTCGTACACGGCAGTATTGATGACGGCACCGCAGCCGTCCGGCACAAGAATAAAATCGTCCTTTTCGGAGCTGTTGAACGCACCGAAATAATTCAAAAAGCGGATGTCGGTAATAACGGCATCACTGTGGGGAGCAAGGTTGTGAACGGAAAAATCCGTATACAAACTGCCGTCAACCAAGGTTATATCGGCAATCAATTCAAAAGCTATATCTTCTTCGGAGAAAGCGGTTTTGGCCGCTGTTTCTTTATCGGGAGCCATCACATAGAGAAAACGAATGCCGTTTTCGATTGCCTCCATTCCTGCGGTACCGAAGGCGACTGAGTTATCCTGTGTGTTCAGAGAATAAATATCGGTTTTGCTTAGTACTTCCACGGATGCCATGGCAGCTTTTAGTATGCCTTGGTTTGCTTCATCTGCGAGGGAAGAAAGGGGCAATGCGCTCCAGCGCTGGTTGCAGGTGGTGTCCAGCACCAGAAATGAGCAGGTTTTGTTATCTGCAAAAAGTTCAACAAAGCCGGATTTTGCGGCAGGGCTTGCGAGTGTGATTTCATCGTGACAGATGTGAAAATCGGGTTGAGGTTCCGCTGCGGAGATAATGTTGAGGGTATCAACTTTGCTTGAAGTGGTGTTCGGTGCACCGCAGCCGGAAAGGCATGACAAAACCAGCCCTGCACAAAGCAGCAGAGCAATCGTTTTAGAAGCGATTTTGAAATGTTTTATCATACCTACCTCGAATGTTGATTATTCTTTGAACACATCGAACCAAAACAGCACGCCGGTTTTGGTGTTTTGTACACCGCATTCCGTGCCGTGGTTTTTCATAATGGCCTGCACAATGGAAAGGCCGAGGCCAAAGCGGTTTTCACTTCGTTCGTGTGCTTTGTCCGCGCGGTAAAAGCTTTGCCAGATGTTTGCCATATCCTCCTCGGCAATATTGCTCCCGGTGTTGAAAATGCCGATTCGCCATTTGTCATTTCTGTCGTCACAGCTCAGAGTGATGTTGCCTTTATCGGAGCAATGAGAAACGGCGTTGGAAATGTAGTTTTTGATGACGATTTCGATTTTATCGGGTTGAGCGCGGCACATCAAACCTGCGGGTACATTGTTGTGAACCGTCAGGGAGTGATTATCAAACAGAATGGCGAAGTGGGAAAGCACATCGCTTATCTGGTCACTGATACAGTAGTTTTCGGGATGTATTTCGATATTTTTGCTTTCCAGCTTTGAAAGCTCAAGAAGTGAAACCACGAGCTGATTCATTTTTTTACTTTCATCGCTTATGATTTGGCAGTATTCATGAATCACGGCAGGGTCATCGCTGAGTCCTGCGGAGAGACCCTCGGCATAGCCGCTGATGATGGCAATGGGAGTTTTTAACTCATGAGAAACGTTATTGATGAATTCACGCCTTGCTTTATCCAGTTCTTCTCTGTGGCGGATATCCTTTTCCAACTGCTCATTTTTCTCCCTCAAATCCATTAAAGCGGAATCGAGGGCGGCTGAGAGAGCGTTTATGGAGCGGCCAAGATCGCCGATTTCATCATTCCCTCTGACCTGACAGCGGCGGTGGAAATCAAGGTCGGCCATATCCTTGGTGACATCACTCATCTCTACCAAAGGCTTGGTGAACAGAGAGGAATAGATGTAGATGAAAACCAGCATAATCAGACATATGCCAAAGGAAATAAGCGTAAAAACACGGGTGGCAACCTTAACATTGCTGTTGATGGCGGCTACGGGTGAGAAAATATGAAGGATTTCCGCGGTATCCGTCTCAAGGGAATATACAAGATATTCGGCATCCGTTGCGATTTTTCGCCGTTTTTCATATTTACCGGCAGAAAAGTCAACTTTATAAGATTGAATCGGTTCCGTCCCGTCATATTCGGAGGATACACTGTTTGTTTGTGCCCAATGCTCACTGCTTTGTGCAGAAGTGCCCCGGGAGGATTGATAATTGACTGTGCCGGTGGATGAAATAAGCTCAAAGCTTACGTTATTATTAACCGAGATGGAGTATAGTTCAAAATAGTAGGAGGATGAGCCGGGGGAAAGCTGATTGATTTCTTCAGCAATATCCGTTAATTCACCGGCAGTGCGCAGCACAAGCACATAGCTCAGTACAGGCTCGGCCGCTATGCTGATGATACCGAAGCATACAGCCAGAATGGCAACGATGGCAACAAAAAGTCTGGCATGAACGCGGCTTGGCAAAAAGCTTTTTCGCTTTTGTTTCTCCATACATTAACCCTCGATTTTGTATCCTATACCATAGATGGTTTTCAGATGAGATTCGCCCCAGGAGCCAAGCTTGGTGCGCAGTCTTGCCACATGGGAATCCACGGTGCGGGGGTCGCCGGAAAAATCGTACCCCCAGATATCGTCCAGAAGCTGCTCGCGGGAATATGTGCGCCCGGGGGAGGAGGCGAGTTTAAGAAGAATGTTATATTCCTTGATTGTCAGTTCAATCCGATTGCTTTGGCAGGTTACTTCATGGGCCGGAATGTCGATGATAAGATCATCAATCGTAACAAGGTCACTGTTTTGTTCACGGCCTGTCGGTTCACTGCGTTTGAGCAGGGCTTCAATTCTTTTGACCAGAACGGTAGGGCTGAAGGGCTTTGTTACATAATCGTCACAGCCGGCATCAAAGCCGTTTAATTCATCAAATTCCTGACTTCTTGCCGTCAGGATGATAATGGGAATACTGCTGGTGCTGCGAATGCGGCGGCAGACCTCCCAACCGTCAATCTCGGGCATCATAATGTCCAGCACGGCAAGGTCAATATCATTGTGACTGTTGAATTGTCGAAGGGCTTCTGCACCGTTATCTGCTTCCAGGGTTTCATAGCCGTTTTTGCGCAGAAAATCGCATATCAGGCGTCGTATCAATGCCTCATCGTCGGCAATCAGTATTTTTTTCATTGTCACGGCACCGCCTTTCGCTCGATATTCGATTTATTTTATCACTATATATTAAATAAATCAAGTAACAATCATACTATGGGAATATCGATGCAAGTAACGGAAGCATTTTTTAAAATATGTGTCGGAAGCATTTTTTAAAATAGTGCTTGTAATTATCCTGCGGATTTACTATAATAACTGAGTATTACCTCGGAGTAAGGAAAAAAGGCTTTCTTCTTGGCGATGTTTCTTTACTCTTTCGAAAGGCGGAATGAATATGCTCGGCAAGTATGTCAGAGTGCGGGTTACCAATCCCGTTCATTCCCTGAACAGGCAATTCGGATTTACCTATCAACTGAATTTCGGCGTAATTGAAGGGAAGAAGAGGTTCGACAACACAGCAGCCGGTGCCTATATTATGGGCGTGAATTATCCGGTCAGAACCTTTGACGGGCGCGTGATAGCCGTGATTAAACGCAGCGACGGTTCAATGCCCGTTTACATTGTTTCTCCCAAAAACATGAAGTTTATTTCGCATCAGATTGAAGATGCCATCGCATTCGCCGAAAAAGACCGTGATTTCAAACTGGAGTGTCTTTATGAGCGCTCCTGCGGGGCGGTAGTGTACCGTATGATTCACGGAGAAGTGCGCTATCTTTTAATCAAGAACAGGCGCAGTACCCACTGGGGGTTCCCCAAGGGCCATATTGAGCGCGGCGAAACCTCTGAGCAAACAGCCGTGCGTGAGGTGTTGGAGGAAACGGGAATTCATATTCAGCTGTTGCCTCAGTTTGCCTCAAAATCCGAATATACCATTCAGGGAAAGGTAGAAAAATCTGTGGTTATCTATCTGGCTAAAACCAATGATACACAGACAACCATCCAAAAAGAAGAAATCGAAGATTATATCTGGCTTAACTATGATAAAGCCATGGAAACACTGCGGTTTGTGAATGACCGCACTATTTTGCGCAATGCAAAAACATTTTTGACGGAGCAGAAAATAGTATAAATTCATTAGAAAAATATTTGCATGAGGATTGGAAGGAGGGGAAACATTGGCGGAAGCATTTGCCGATTTTGCGGTTGGCATTTTTCAAGGTAAAGTGCCCTCCGAACTGATTGTTTTCCTGATTTCCATGCTTCCTGTTGTGGAGCTTCGCGGCGGTATGATAGCAGCTAAACTGCTGGAGGTTGATTTTTGGCCTGCTTTTTTTATCTGCTATGTGGGGAACCTGCTCCCTCTTCCGTTTATTCTGTTGTTCATCAGGAGAATATTTGATTACCTTCGTCATAAAAAAGGATTTCAGCGGTTGATTGAAAAATTGGAAATACGCTCGGCACGCAAAAGTGAAAAAGCCATGCGCTGGAAAGGTTTGGGTCTGCTGTTGTTTGTTGCTATTCCTTTGCCGGGTACCGGTGGGTGGACGGGTGCTTTGATTGCCGCCCTGATGGATATGCGGATAAAATCCTCTCTTCCCATAATTGCGGTTGGCGTTCTGATTGCCAATCTCATTATGAGTGCCATCTCTTACGGGTTGCTTGGCGCTTTGGGAATCGGCGGTTAATTACATATTTTTCTTAGGTGCTGCTTTAGGTTGAACTTAAAAATAATTACATAAATACATTTTTTCACCCCCGCTGTTTTTTACTTGCAGCGGGGGTGATTTTTCATGTTTTTTATTTTGTTTCGGGGAGGATTATGTTACAGTATTCTTTGTTTTTGCGGATGATTTCATATAAAAATATTGCCAATTCATCAGCGGTCATTTTAAATGAATCGTTCAGCCAGTTTGATACTACCAGTCTGAATCCGTTTACGGTGTAAATCAAAAATACCTTTGCTTCTTCCTCGGATTTGATTCCCGGAAGCTCTGCGGTAGCCGCAACACACTTTTTACAGAATGTCTCGGTGAGTTTTTTCATGAGAAGGGCAGATACTTCGTTGTTGTTAAGAAGATTTTTGTAGTAATCGAAATCGTCATTGATATGGTTAATGATTGCATGAATCAGGTTATCGGGGTTGGCTTTAAAAGAGTTAACATTGAATTCTTCCGCGGCGTAAATCAGGTTTTGGATTTCTTCTTCAATAATGCGTTCCATAACGGATATTACATCTGTATAGTGAGCGTAAAAAGTGCCGCGGCTGATGTCGGCGGTCTGGATAATATCTGTAACCGTGATTTTGGAAATCGGTTTACTTACAAGAAGTTTCGCAAAAGCATGCTTGATTAAATTTTTGGATCTGATGGAGCTTCTGTACTCGGCTTTTGCCATGAAAGTATACCTCCGACTGAATATATAATCAGCAACGATATCCCGTATTTCCACACAAAAGGAATTAGGTATGGCTACTCTAATACAAAATAACCTTGTTGTCAACAATAATCTACAGCAATCCTTATTCCTCTTCTAAAATTGTTTAAATATGAAGGCTATGTATAACTTTGCGAACAAACAACTTGGTTCTTAACAAATATTACCAATCATATTATGAATCATTAATCGGAAGGTGGTGGGCTTTTTATGGTGCTTCGTGTTGATAAGTTTATTTTTCTTTCGGCTGTTGTGCTGTTGTTTGTTTTAGGCCTTGGCATCGGTATTGCCTCAGGCGGTATTCATCTGGTAAACGCCGTGGGAAAAGTAACGCTGCCTGTTATTGAATATGACCGCATTTCCGATTCGGATTGTTATGACGGTTGTGTTACGGTCAGTCAGTTTCATAATGATTTAGAATGGCTGAAAGAGCACGGATACAGTACGGTTTCTGTTGCCGACCTTATTCGTTTTGCCGCAGGTGAGGCGGATTTGCCCGATAAACCGGTAATGCTGACTTTTGATGGCGGCTATCTTTCGATATACCGTTTTGTTTATCCGTTACTGAGGCAATACGGTTTTGGCGGTGTTCTTTTTCCCGTAACATCACACATTGATTATGCGGGATCCGAAAATAAACGAAGTGCAGAGCATTCTTTCATGACATGGGATGAAATAAAGGTAATGGCAGATTCGGGCACCATGGAAATACAAAATCACACCCATCTTCCTCATGTTGAATCCGGCGAGAAAACAGATTTGATGAAGCGAAAAGAAGAATCCTTGCATTCTTTCCGGGAAAGAGTTGGGGATGTTCTTGCAGCAGCGCAAAGGGATATTACTTATCACATTGGCAAAACTCCGGTTGCTATTGCATACCCGGAGGGAGAATATGGGCAAGAAATGCAAGAAATTGCCCATGAAATCGGGTTTAAGCTCATTTTTACAAATGAAAAACGGTTGAATTATATTGAAAAAGCCGACTCCGTCTGGATGAACGGAATCGGCAGAATACAGCGAAGAGCTTCAGCGGATTCGGAAGGATTTTTTGAATCCGTTGGAATGCGATAACTTTTTATGATAAATTGGCGTTTTTCTGTTCCAACAGTTTTTTGTAGCAAGCCAATTTGATGCAGACACAAAGAATATCCGTGGCAAGGGAAAGGTCATCCACACTTGGGTAGGTGGGGGCAATTCGGATATTGCGGTCTCTCGGGTCTTTGCCGTAGGGGAAGGTTGCGCCTGCGCCCGTCAGCTTAACGCCTGCACCTGAACATAGACGAACCACTTCTTTGGCACAACCGTCAAGCACATTCACGCTGATGAAATAACCGCCTCTGGGGTCGGTCCATTCTGCAATGCCTTTTCCGCCAAGATATTTGTCAAATGAAGCCAGAATCATTTCAAACTTGGGGCGGATAATGTCGGCATGGCGTTTCATATGGGCTCTTACGCCGTCGGCATTCTTAAAATAATGAGCGTGTCGAAGCATGTTGATTTTATCGTGACCGATGGTCTGAATGGTCATGCGGTGTTTGATTTCCTCAATATTGCGGGTGCTGGCAGCCAATGCGGCTACACCGGCACCGGGGAAGGTGATTTTGGAGGTGGAAATAACTTCAATAAAGTGGTCTGCTGTGCCGTATTGTTCGCAGGCCTCAAATATATTCATTAATTCTTCTCCCTCATCATAAAGGTCGTGAACACAGTAGGCGTTATCCCAGATTACGCGAAAATCCTTTGCGGCGGGCTGAAGAGCGGCGAATCGGCGCACTACCTCGTCGCTGAAGGTGATTCCGTCGGGGTTGGAGTATTTGGGGGTGCAGAAAAGGCCCTTCACGGCCTCGTCTTTCACGTATTCTTCAATCATATCCATATCCGGCCCGTCAGAGAGCATGGGGATGTTAATCATCTCCACCCCGAAAAGCTGAAGAATACCGAAGTGTCTGTCATAGCCGGGAACCGGGCAAAGGAATTTTACTTTATCCAGTTTGCACCAGGGGGTGCAGCCGCCCGCACCGAACAGCATGCATTGGGAAATATAGTCAAACATAACGCTGAGGCTGGAATTGCCGAATATAATCAGGTTTTGTTTTTCAACACCCAGTATTTCGGAAAAAATGGATTTACATTCATCAATACCGTCCAGCAGACCGTAGCTGCGGCAATCAATTCCGCTTTTACTCAGGTAATTGCCCATAAACCGGCGTTCCAATATATCTTCGGACAGCTTCAGCTGCATGGCGCCCGGCTTGCCGCGGGACATATCCAGATGCAGTTTCATGGCTACGAAAGTATCGTATTCCTCCTGCAATTCGTCAATATGTTGTTGTAACTGTGCGGCAGATAAATTTTGCATTAGCATTGCGAAAATCCCCCAAAAATGCGATTGATATGCTGATATATTACTATAAACAGAAAAATTCTGCAAGTTATTTTGACTAAACTTGCAGAATTTTAGATTATCACTATTTTTCGGACAACTCTTATGCACTTTTTGTGCAACCTGCCGTCAAAAAGCCGGAATGAGCGGGAGTGGCTTATTCGTTGTTTTCTTCATTCCCTTTACGTGCGGCAATTTCTGCCACCATTCTGTCATATTCATCCTCGTCGATTTTGTCTTTTTTGCGGGTGATGAAAAAGCTGAGAGCCAAAAGAATGATGGGCAGAATGCTCATGCAAAGGGAAAGCTTCAGGCTCATGCTGCCCTCTGCCTCACTGAGTGCCTGTTGAATACCGCTCATCTTTTGTGCTTCGTCAATGAGCTTCAGGTTGGCGTTTTGCTCATATTCGGAGATTTTGTTGGTCAGGGTGGTCATGCCGATTATCATGTAAACAGCGGATACAATGACCTGCTGCAGAGCGCTGGACATTTTGGACATGAAGGGACGAAGGGAGAAAATGAGTGCCTCGTCGCGGGAGCCGGTTTTATATTCGTTATACTCAATGGTGTTGGTGAAGATTACCATAATTACCATGGCAAACCAGTTCTGACCGAAGCCGGTAATCAGAGCGGCGCCGCAAAGGAAGGGCAGGCGGGCGGAAAGGGGAATCAGGGTGCCGCCTACGATGAAGCAGATGTAGCCGAAAATAGCCACAATCATGGCAGCGCGCAGGGCCTGTCTGCGGCGGAATTTTTTGCAAAGCAGGGGGAAGAGCATCAGCAGAATGCCCGCAGCGCCTGCATAAAAGGCTGTGAAAAGAGTAACATTGGTGCCGTTATAGCCGAATTCAAGATAGATATAGTTGGCGGCAAATGCGGTCAGCATGGCGCCGCTCAGGTTGGTGAGCAGCGTGCAGAGGGTGGCCCACAGCAGCTGGTCGTTGTGAAGAATCACCCGGAACATCTTTTTCAGTCCGATTCTTTCTTCCCTTTCTGCCTTGACATTGCGGTTTTCTTTAACACCGGCGCAGCAAAGCGTCTGGCAAAGAATGAACATTCCTACTGCAAAAACGGATACGGAAGCGTAGGCGGTGATGGAGTTGCCGCCTATGGCGTTTTCGCCGGCTGTGAGCATGGGCACAAGACCGACGGCTGCCAGATTGCCAAGGCCGCTGAAGAGGTTTGCCAATGCCACGATTTTATCACGGCGGTCGGCTCGACTTGTAAGGGAAGGCATCATGGACCAGTAGCCTATATCATTCATGGTGTAGGTGATATCCCACAGCAGGTACAGAACGATGAACAGGGTAATGAAGTTCCAGCCCTGCAGGCGGTTGGAAAACATGGCGATTACCGTGGCACCGTTTGTGATGCAGCCAATCATAATCCAGGGCTTGAATTTGCCGAAGCGGGTGCGGGTGTTTTCCACTACGCCGCCCATAATGGGGTCATTTAGGCCGTCCCAGATGCGGCAGATAATCAGCACGGTGCTGATTACCGCAAACTGCTTGGGCGTGACGGAACGGGTAAACAGAATGTAGGTAAGCAGATAATTTGTGAAAAGGGCGTAGGACATGTCGCGCCCGATGCCGCCGATGCTGTAAATCCATTTGTTTCGGTTAAAATAGTCATCTGCGGTCTTTTTGATTGTGTTTCCTATGTTTTTGCTCAAATCGGATACCTCCCATATAAGCTTTTTCTCATAGTATCATACCTATGAAAAAAAGTCGAGGGTATGGGCCGAATTATTTACCGTTATCGCATTCTATTCTGATTTTTTCCGTGATGTTACACGCTGCGAATAAAATGATTGCGAGAGACCGGGACAAGATAATCAGTTTTCGGCTTAAATCCAATGTATTCAATACATCATTCGTATAACATGCGAAAAAGTATAGGGTAACAGCACACACTATCAGTGCGCTGACGGCAAGCAGACTGCCGATGGCAAAACGGCGGGTTATGGACTTGGTTATTTGCATCATTTATCATCTCCACGATGATTTTACAATTCCCCCGGTCTGTTTCGCAATGATAAATACATGGTAATATTACCTCATTTTTCATTTATACTGGCTGGGTTACATCGGGGAATGATTGAAAAATATGCTTGCAAACAATCATTTTTATGTTATAATAATTTCATAGAAAGCATTTCAGAGTATTGAGAAAGAGGTGCCGAACCATGAGATGTCCGTTTTGCGGTTTTGAAGAGAGTAAGGTAATTGATTCCCGCCCCACCGATGAAGGCGAGCGTATCCGCCGCCGCAGAGAGTGTATCAGTTGCGGTAAACGTTTTACCACCTATGAGATTATCGAGAGTGTTCCCATCGTTGTGGTGAAGAAGGATAAATCCCGTGAGGTGTTTGACCGCAACAAGCTGATTAACGGCATGCTGCGTGCCTGCCAGAAACGCCCTGTTCCCATGAACACTTTGGAAGCAGCCGTTTCCGATATTGAGAGCACCCTGCAAAACTCCCTTGACCGTGAGGTTACCTCCGAATATATCGGTGAGCTTGCCATGGATAAACTTAAAGGCATTGATGAAGTTGCTTATGTTCGCTTTGCCTCCGTTTACCGTCAGTTCAAGGATATCAATACCTTCATGGAAGAGGTTGTAAAACTCCTGAGTGAAAAATAAAATACGATAAAAATGAAGAAGCGATGTTTCTTTCGGCAAGAAGGAAACATCGCTTTTTTTCATATTCAAGTTTTTTGACAAAGTATTGCAATCAATATGTAAATTGCTCACAGCGGAATTCGTATGCTTCTCCGTCTGCTATGGGTGTGGTATCCACGCCGGTGTTCAGCATTTCACCGTCTTTATACAGCATCCAGTAATAGCCGTTGGCGCTGTCTGACTCAATGCCGCAAACACGAGTTACAAAATATCCCTGAGACTGATTTTCGCCCTCAATCAATTCTGCTTCCCGCAGGGCATCACCCAGATATTCACATTCGGTTTCAACGGTTTTGGTTGTGTTTAATTCATTGCTTGTTACCGTCAACGTTATGGTTTTGTGCCCCGCCTGAGTAGGAAATGTGTGACGATACAGGGCATATCCTCCTGCGCCGAGCGCAATCACAAGAATAACGGCAAGGATTCCTATGATTTTTTTCTTCATATCAGCACTTCCTTTCGGCAAGATTATAACTTTCCGGACCCTTTGTGTCAAGTTGATAACGAGTTGCTATTCCGGAGGACTGCCGGATTGACTTTTAATGTATAAAAGACTATAATAAACCGACTGTGATCCGCAGCCAATTTCAAAATCGGGTTCAGCGCATTATATTGCTGTTGACCCATACTATTCGGAGGAATGTAAAAATGGCACAGTTCAATCAGTACGCAGGCGTTTATTCCCTTTTGCTTACCCCTTTCAATGAAGACAGAACCATTGATTATAAAGCCTATGAACAGTATGTTCAGTGGCAGGCATCCAAAAAACCTCAGCACCTTTTTGCCGTTTGCGGCTCCAGCGAAATGGCCGCTCTTACTCTTGATGAGCGTGAAGAACTGGCAAAGCTTGCCGTTAAGAATGCCAACGGTGTCTCCGTTTTTGCCACTGCCAATATGGAGCCTTCATGGCTTGCTCAGGTAGAAGAAGTTAAACGCATGGAAGCAACCGGTGTTGACGGCCTTGTGTTTGTTACCAAGGGTTACGGCAACAATGACGAGCGCGAAGTGGCCTATCTTTCCGAATTGGCAATGCAAACCAAGCTGCCTCTTCTGCTTTATGAATTCCCCGGCTGCCAGCCTCACCTCATGAGCGGCAACGCCTACGAGCAGCTTGTCAAGACCGGCCGTTTTGTCGGTATCAAAGACACAACCTGCACCATGGAAGGCATCAACAGCAAAATCGCCGTTCAGGGCGAATCCAATGTGCTTCAGGCCAATATGCCTTTCCTGTATGATTCCTTCGTAGCCGGTGCAAGAGGCGTTGTTGCCACACCTACCTCCTGCGGTGCTCACTTGTTTGTAAAGATTTGGGATGAGGTTGTTCGCGGTGATTTTGAGGCCGCCAAAAAGACTCACGAGCATATTATTCTGCTGGATAACGCTATTGACAGCGGCTTCTGCGCCAGTGCCAAGTACCTTGTAAGTCTGCAGGGCGTGCCCATGAACTGGTATACCCGCGGCGGCGCAAGCCTGAGCAAGGCCCGCATCAACTCCATTGATGTCTGGTACCGCTGGGCCAAAGAAAACGGCATAATGTAATCCTGTTGCCGTACTATTTCTGCAAAGAAGTGAATAAGATGATTTTAGACGAATTGGTTGCCTTTTCCAACCGTTACGGTTCGGACCCTTCGCTGGTTCTTGCCGGGGGCGGCAATACCTCCGCAAAGGAAAACGGCATAATGTATGTCAAAGGCTCCGGCACACAGCTTTCCACCATCAGGAAAGAGCAGTTTGTAAAAATGGATTTGTTTGCGCTTCGTCGGATTTTTGATTGCTCCTATCCTGATTCCGACGATGAACGCGAGGCACTTGTACTGAAAGATTTAATGGAGGCTCGGGCCCCCGGTGAGGGCGATAAACGCCCCAGCGTTGAAACCATGCTTCACGGCATTTTTGAACAGACTTTTGTGCTTCATCTTCATCCCGCACTTGTGAACGGATTGACTTGCTCCGTCAACGGATGCAAAGATGCCCGTGAACTGTTCGGTGATGACGTTATCTGGGTGGATGCCTGCAAGCCGGGCTACATTCTTTCCAAAATCTGTTTTGATGATATGACGGCCTATAAAGCCAAATTCGGCAAGCCTGCCGATATGATTCTGCTGCAGAATCACGGTATTTTTATTGCCGATGATGCGGTGGAGGGGCTTGAACAAAAGCTTTCTGCCGTGATTGAAAAACTGACCTCGAGGTTAAAGAGATTTCCTCAAACGAATGTGACTTTGCCCGATGATTCTTTCGGGAAAAAGCTTGCAGAGCTTTGCGGCGGCTTTTGGGAACATATCGGCAATGGGGATGCCATGGCTTACAGTGCTTCTTATGATGCGGCTCGCCCCGTTCTTCGTCCCTTTACACCGGACCACATTGTGTACTGCAAAGCCTACCCTCTTTGGCTCGGTGCCGATGATTCGGCAGTCGAAAAGGTAAATGAGTACAAAAATCAATTCGGCTTTTTGCCGAGAATCGTGATTGCCGAGGGCAAAGGAATCTTTGCTTTGGGCGACAGTGAAAAACAAGCCCATACAGCTGCCATGCTGTATGAGGATGCCGTAAAAATAGCAGTGTACTCCGAATCGTTCGGCGGTGCTCTTCCCATGACGGAGGCACTCACCGACTTTATCGTTAACTGGGAAGTGGAATCTTATCGCAGCAAAAAGAACGCATGATTTCACTTTTCGGGAGGATTCGGGCATGACTTTTGAGCAGGCCGTTCAAGCAGCGGGGCAAAATGCAGGGCACAGAATCAATGCACCCGGCAGGTTAAACGGCAAAATCGCTTTGGTAACCGGTGCCGCGCAGGGAATCGGTGCAGGAATCTCCCTTGCTCTTCATAACGAAGGGTCCACTGTATTCATGACGGATTTATCTTCTCAAAAGGCGAAGGCAGAGCAATATATCCGCGAAAACCGGTTGAGCCGAGCATACTTTTTTTCCTGCGATGTTTCCGATGAAAGTGATGTATGTCGGGGTGTAACGGAATGCGTGGCTCGGTTTGGCGGGGTGGATATTGCGGTTGCCAATGCGGGTATTACACTGCCCGGCGGCATTGACGAAGTAAGAACCGATGATTTTCGGTATCTTTATGCCGTTAATTTTGAGGGCTATTATTTCCTTGCCAAATACGCCGTGCCTGTTATGATGGCTCAAAATAAAACGGATTCGGCCCGTTTTTGTGACATTGTTCAAATCAATTCCAAATCCGGCTTGGTTGGCTCCAAACTGAATTTTGCCTATGCCTCCTCAAAGTTTGCGGGCATCGGTTTTACGCAGAGTCTTGCTATGGAACTGGCACCTTACCGCATAAAAGTGAATGCCGTTTGCCCGGGAAATTATTATGAGGGTCCTCATTGGGCGGATGCCGAAAACGGCTTGCTGCATCGGTTTTTGACAGTCGGCAAGGTCCCGGGTGCCCGTTGTACCGAAGATGTAAAAAAAGCATATCTTGCCAAACAGCCCATGTGTGACAGAGGATGTACCCCTGCCGATATTGCCAAAGCAGTTATTTACTGTGTGGAGCAGACCTTTGAAACAGGGCAGGCAATTCCCGTTACGGGTGGTCAGATTATGCTTGCATAATGAGAAAATGATACCGATTTTTTTGTGAATGAAAGGTGAAAAACGAATTGGATAAGACAATATTATCCCGTTTAAATGCGTCCACTGCCGAACAGCGGTTGGAAGCGCTCAGACAGGTGCTTTCCGAAGAAAAAGAAAAGCCTCCTGTTCGCTCGGAATATGCCAACAATCATATTCATACCATTTACTCCTTTTCTCCTTATTCACCCACAGCGGCCGTCTATTTTGCAAGGCAGGCAGGCTTGCCTACTGCCGGCATTATGGATCACGACAACATGGCCGGTTCTTTTGAATTTATCGAAGCCGGTAAAATTGCCGGTGTTGCCACTACCGTCGGCATAGAAACCCGTGTCAGTGTGGCCGGTACTCCCTTGGAGGGGTGTTTTATCAACAGCCCCGACCAGCCCGGCGTTGCCTATATGGCTTTTCATGGGGTGCCTCACCAGAATATCCGCTTTTTGCAGGATACCTTTGCGCCTTTGCGTGCCAACCGATTGGTGCGCAACCGCAAAATGATTGATAATATCAATGAATTGGTAGGTTCCTCGGGAATCGTTCTTGATTTTGATGCGGATGTGATGCCGCTTTCCCGCTACGATGAGGGCGGCGCCGTAACGGAGCGTCACCTGATGTTTGCCCTTGCCAAAAAAATTGCCGAAACCTGCGGTAAGGATACAGCTGCATTTTTGCAGGACAAGCTTGGTCTTACGCTTTCCGAAAAACAGCTTGGTCAGCTTGCCGAACCCGACAGCGGCTACTATCTTTATGACATTTTGGGGATTCTCAAAAGTTATCTTGTCAAAAAGATTTATGTGCCCGCAACGGATGAAATGCTTCACATCTCCGACCTGGCGCCTTTGGCAAAAAAATCCGATTCTCTGCTTTGCTATGCCTACCTCGGCGATGTAACCAACAGCGTAACCGGCGATAAAGCGGCGCAGAAGTTTGAGGATGACTATCTTGAACTGCTGTTTGATGTTATGAAAGAGCAGGGGATAGACGCCGTTACCTACATGCCCTCCCGCAACACAGAGGCGCAGTTAGAGCGGGTGATGAAGCTTTGTGATACTTACGGATTTATGCAGATTTCAGGGGAAGATATCAATTCTCCCCGTCAGGAATTCATTTGCAGGCAGTTGGCCAATCCTGCCTACCGTCACTTGATTGATGCCACATGGGCTTTGATTGAAAGAGAAAAATCACACACCGTGCTTTAATTGCAACATTGACAAAACGGGTCAAAATATAGTATAGTATTCAGGATTACTACGATATTCGACTTATTTCCGCTTTTTGACGGATGCGAAAGGAGTCACAGATATGAAGAAATTAAAGGCCGGCGTTTGCGCCGTTACTCATTCCGGCCATGTTCAGACAGATAATCAGGATAATTTTGTTCTTAATGGCCGTTCCACCGCTTCGGGCGAGTTAAAGAAAGGTTCCGTTTATGTTTGTAATGCATATGAGCCTTTTTATCTTTCCGTTTGCGACGGTATGGGTGCCGAAAATGTGGGTGGTCTTGCTTCCGGTATTGCCTGCGATTCTTTGGTGAGCCATGCCCGTGCTGTTATGGAGGCAGGGGATGATTTCGGCACACCTTTGGCCAACTGTCTGCGTGAAGCCAATCAGAAGATTTGCGATGAAATAAACTTACGCGGGAGCCGTATCGGTTCTACCGTAGCTGCCATTTATGTTATGAAGGGCAAGGTCGTTTGCGTTAATGTGGGCAACAGCCGTGTTTACCGCTATGCCAACGGCAATCTTGAGCAGCTTTCCGTTGACCATTCCGATGGGCAATCCGCTTCCGATTCCCGCCATTTGGGTATTTTCCCCGATGAAGCCCCGCTTTCTCCCAACGTTTGTGTGCTGGATGATGTGAATGACGGCGATATTATTCTGCTTTGCAGTGACGGCCTTTCCGATCTTGTTTCCGATGCCGAGATTTCTTCCATTCTTGACGGAAGCGAGAATTCGCAGGATGCCTCCACCCGTTTGGTAAAGGAAGCGCTTCGCAAGGGTGGTAAAGATAATGTTACGGTTATTTCTGCTTTCATGAAAGCAGAACAGACTGCCGGTTTTACTCCCAAGGCACAGAATGTGATTGGCGCCAATGATGCCGATTACAGCGAGGAATATGAATCCAACTTCGGCAAAGAGGCCGATCGCAACGCCGCTCTTGCTGCACTGCGTGACGATGATGACGATGATGATGACGATTCTTCTGCCGGTGCCAAAAAGATTTTGTTCATGGCAGGTGTTATCCTGTTAAGCG
Organism: Acutalibacteraceae bacterium; assembly: GCA_045599985.1. Classification (GTDB taxonomy): domain Bacteria; phylum Bacillota; class Clostridia; order Oscillospirales; family Acutalibacteraceae; genus CAG-177. The sequence goes on from JAZRWZ010000077.1 coordinate 20,913, forward strand.
CTGCTTTGATGGTGCTGATTGCCTTCGGTGTGAAGAATATGCTTTCCGGTAAGCTTCGTAAGGAGCAAACGACCGCTCCCGTGCAGACTTTGACAATGCCCGCACCCACGTCTTCCACAACGCTGCCGATTACCGTTTCTCAGATTGAATCCGAAACCGACAGTGAAACCGATACCTCGGAAACTGAAACGGAATCGTCCGGCCGTAATACCACAAGATACACCACAAAGAGATCAACTCAGAAATCCACTACTCAAAAGAAAACCACCGAGAAAAAGACCACCGAGGCAACCGAACCCGAGGAAGTGACCGATCCCGTTACCGACGCTCCTACTTTCACGCCCGAACCCTCCGAGGTCACTGATCCTCAGCCTCAGAATCCCGAACAAAGCAGCAACACCGGTGCCGATGACCCCGGTGCAGCGAGCTGATTGAATACCGAAGCATAATATAGGTTTTGGCCCTGCCGTTTCGGCAGGGCCGTTCTTATTGAATAAATGATAAAGATTCGGTTAAAGTTGAACACTCTGTATTGAATATATGATTTAAATGTATTATATTATTACAGTATGATAAAAAAATTATGAGAGGTTTATGATGCGTAAGATAATCAGGTATTTAAAACCTTTTAAAAAAGCAGCCATTGCATCTGTTGTTTTTACATTACTCGGTAATGTGATGACCTTGGTGCTGCCTTTTTTAATGTCTTTGATTGTTAATAACGGTATTACTGTTGGCGATATTGATGAAATCAAACGCATTGGCGGTGTTATGCTGCTGGTGTCTTTTATCGGTGTGCTGATTTCTATCGGAGGCAGTTATTTTACATCTCTTGCTTCCGTTGGGTTCGGTACGGAATTGCGCAGGGCCGTTTTTGTTAAAACAGAGAATCTCTCCGTTTGTGATGTGGAAAAAATCGGAACACCTTCTTTGATTACAAGATGCACCAACGACATCCACCGTATTCAGGAAATGCTTTTGACCGGCATGCGCATTATCATTGCCGCTCCCATTATGCTTTTGGGTGGTGTGGTTATGGCTTTGGTGCTCAACCCGAAACTGTCCCTTTCCATCCTGATTGCCATTCCCGTTGTTGTAATCATTGCCGTTATCATTTCCAAAAAGGTCATGCCCTTATTCTCCGTTGAGCAAAAGAGGATGGATGCTCTTAACAAGATTCTTCGTGAGAAATTAAGTGGCATCCGCGTGATTCGTGCTTTTAACAAAACCAAGCATGAGGATGAACGCTTCCGCAAGGCCAACTTTGAACTGACGGGGATTGCTTTAACAATCAATCGCATTTTTTCGGCTTTGATTCCCATTGCCGTTATGCTCATGTTTATGCTGGTAATTCTGATAATCTGGATGGGCGGCACTCAGCTGAATGCCCTGGATCCCGTTTCTCAGGCGGAAGAAATCAAAGGCCTTGTGGGCGATTTGCAGGCCTTTGTCATTTACATGATAATGATTGTGTTTTCCGTTTCCATGGCGGCAGCCATGTTTATTATGCTGCCCCGTGCCGAAATTTCCGCAAAGCGAATCAATGAAGTGCTGCAGACCGAAGCTTCCGTAAAAGAACCCGCTGTTTCCAAGGGCTTTTCTTCCGATGAAAAAGGTCTTCTGGAATATCGTGATGTTTCCTTCGGATATCCCGGCGCCGAGGAAAAAGTGCTCAGCAACATTTCCTTTACCTCACGCAAGGGCGAAGTCACCGCCATTATCGGCGGAACGGGCTGCGGAAAATCCACTTTGATTAACCTGATTCCCCGTTTTTACGATGTTACCGGCGGTGCCGTTCTTATTGACGGCACCGATGTAAGAGATGTTACCCTCAAAGAGCTTCATTCCAAAATCGGTTTTATCCCTCAAAAGGCAACCCTTTTCAGCGGTACCATTGCCGATAATATCCGCTACGGCAAGCCTGATGCCACCGATGAGGAGATATGGGCCGCTCTTGCTACGGCAGGTGCGGATGATTTTGTGCGCGAAACAGACGATGGTCTTGAAACCTTTGTCACCCAGAACGGCACAAACTTTTCCGGCGGTCATAAGCAGCGCCTTTCCATTGCCCGTGCCGTTATCAGCAAGGCAGAGATTCTTGTGTTTGATGACAGCTTTTCGGCACTGGATTTTGCCACGGATGCCAAGGTGCGCGCCAATATCCGCCGCGACCTGAAGGATTCCGATATTGTGATTGTGGCACAGCGTGTGGGCACCATTATGGATGCCGACCGCATCATTGTGTTGGATGAGGGCAGGGCTGTCGGTATCGGGACCCACAGCGAGCTGCTGGAATCCTGCGATGTTTATCGCGAGATTGTGGAATCACAGTTTACAAAGGAGGATATGCTGAAATGAGCAAAACGGAT
>JAZRWZ010000078.1:0-6633 GCA_045599985.1 Acutalibacteraceae bacterium
GGGCCGCCACCCTCAGCCGGGAATCGGTGAACCCCCGCCCCCGGGAATACCGTGTGCTGCACCAACGCACCCGCCAATATGTGAAAGGGCAAATCTCCTACTCCGAGGGTGTGCATGACGATGTGAACAAGGCCGTGTGGAGCGGATTGGATTTTGATTTTTATGCCGACCCCGCCACCCTGCTGCGGGAATATGCCCGGCTGTTCTTCTGCGGAGCAGATGACGCTGCCGTGGCAGATGCCATTCTGGGCCTGGAGCAGAACTGGGCCTGCGACCCCCTTGAAAACCCCTGCGTGGAGCCCACCTATGCTCTGTTTGAGCAGCTTTTGCGGGATAACCCCGCCCTGGCGGATAACTGGCGGTTCGGGCTGCTTCGCTTCCGTGCCGTCTGCGACAAAATCGTGCGGGACAGACGGATTTTTGAAACGGCGCTGATTCGCCGGGCCGGGCTTGCCGTTGCCCAGAACCGCCTTGCCGAGGCGGAATCCATTCTGGCATCGGATTTTGATGAGGACTACCGCACCCTGCGCCAATCCCTTTTCCCCATGGCGGAAAAGCTGTTTGCTCAAATCGGCATTCAGCTGGATGTGGCCCATTTCAAGGGCCTCAACTGGGAACGGGGCTGTGTGCTGGATACCATTGACATGCCCGTGACGGACAGACGGTATCTGCTGCAAAAAATCCGGGCGGGCTTGTCGCAGCAGGATTTACTGCGGCTGTGGAACCGCGAAAAAACCCCTTTGGACGAATATTATTTCTCCTTTGCCCTGCACGGCTTTGATGTGTGCGGGGAGCAGGAGGGCGAATTCTATATGGATTTCAAAGGCGACCAGAACGGCGAGGCCGCCCTGCCCATGTGCCTGCTGAAAAACTACGACCATTTCCGTTTTTCCGCCAATGTGGCGGGTCTCACCGGCGGGGACTACCGCCTGCGCATCACCTACAAAAACCGCAATCAGGCGGGCATTCTTCACCACCGTGTCGCCGTTAACAACTCCGTGGTGTATGACGGCCCGGGCTTCGGCGGCACAAGGGATGAGGCGTATGAGGCGCTGTTTTTACCCGCGGGCTACCAAAGCATTGTGTATGAGGTGCCCCGCGCCCTGCTGCAAAACGGCTGCGCCGCCTTCACCGTCAGCGAGCCCACCGAAGGCTTTGTCATGCCGGAATTCCGGTTTGAAAAGGCGTAATCGGGTAATGATAATCCCGGAAATGCTTTCATAAACAAAAAGAAGCGATGTTTAACCTGCGGCAACAACCGCGGTAAACATCGCTTTTCTGTTATTTATACAGTTGGCATCAGACTTTTACTGCCTGAAAATCCCGATGAGGCCGGTGACGGCATTCACAAGGAAGGAGCAGATTTTAATCACAAAGGAGAAGAAATCCATAAAGGAGGAGAGTCTGGTTTTCGTCACCGTTACCACACAGCCCGTTGAGATATCGGAGTTGTTATCCAGACAGTATACGGTGCAGGTGCCGCTGTCCACGGCGGTGATGACACCCTCTGTGTTCACGGTGGCCACCTTGTCATTGGTGGAGTACCAGTTGATATCCACATTGGAGGCATCCACGGGGGTAATCACGTAATTAACGGTGGCGGTTTCGCCGGCTTTCAGCTCCATCTCGGTTTTGGAAAGAAGAATGCTTTCTATCTTCGTTTCCTCACTGCAAACCTCCACGGTGCAGGAGGCGGTAAAGGTGCCTGCCCGGGCGAAGATGATGGTTTTACCAAGGCTCAGCGCCGTGACAATGCCGTCGGAATTCACCGTGGCGCACACGGGATTGGTGGATTCCCACGAAATGGTCTGCACGGCACCGGCGGGGGCAAGCTGCGCCGTCAGGGCCAAAGTGGTGCCCGCCAGCAGGGTTACGCGGCTTTTACTGATGGAAATGCCGGTAATATTTATCTTTTCCCACACGGCATACAGGGTAACATTGCCCTCCTTCACATAGGTGTCACCTGCGCGGTAGGTGGCGGTGGAGGCGGTGCTGCTCTCGGCCCAGCCTGCGAATACATAACCCTCATACACGGGCATATCGGTGGTGAGAGCGGCGGGGGTGAACTGCACCTTCACCTGAGGGGCGGGGGGATTTTTGCCGCCGTTGGCATCATAGGTGATGGTGTAGCGCTCGGGGTTGCCGGTGGTAAAGGAAACGGGCGAGCTCGCATAGGTTTTGCCGTTGATGGTAACAAAGAAGGAGTATTTGTAAACCGTGGAGGGCGTCAGATTGATGCCCATGGCGGTATTCACGTTGCAGGAGAGGCTGAAGGTGGTGGCCTCATTGGCCACATCCACGGTGATGTTGGCGGTGCCCAGCTTGCTGCCGTCCGCCCCGTAAAGATTCATGCCGGCTGCCGCAACGGGCATGCCTGCGGGTTTGGTAACGGTGGTAACCAGCACCGCGTTGGTGTTTGTTACGGAATAGGCGGAAGCAATCAGGCTGGAGGCAGCATCGGAGAAATTCACCACTGCCACGCTGCCGGGGTCATCCACACCCGGTCCGCCGCCCTCGGGCTTGCCGCACACATAGATATAACCTCTGAAATCGCTGCGGGAGGTGGCGCTTCTGCCGTAGGTGAAGTTGCGCCCGGCAATATTGCCCTCCGACACATAAGCAATGCCGTTTTCGATGGTTTCAACAATGGCCACGTGGCCCGGGTCACTGGTGTAGCAGGCAATGGCGCCCAGCGCGGGCTCGGTGCCGTAGTCGTAGTAGCCGTTGGCGATATTCTGGCTCCACCATGTGCCGGCGTTGCCGTGGTTGATTTTGGGGCGGGTGCCCGTCATCTCATACACACGGCCGTAGGCATACCAGGTGCACTGCCCCACGGTGAAGGGATTGGAGCCGCCGTAGTAATAGGTGTTGCTTGAGGAGGGCGCCGATGTGCGGGGGGAGAAGGGCGCTGCCTGCACCGCAACGGGCATTATCAGCAGAAGGCAAAGGGCCACGCACATGGCGGCCTTGCCGGTTTTGCGCAAAGCGGAGAACGAAAACTTCATTATGAAATCACCTTTCGGGTATTTATCTTACTATAGGGGATACTTTAGTAGCATACATCATATACCCGGAATGCGGGAAAGTCAACTTTATCTCCCGAAAAGTTTACAAAAGAGTTACAAAATCACGCTGCAGATAAAAAACAGAGCCCCGTAAATCCGTTTACGAAGCTCTGCGTTTTCATGTTTCGGGATTTCAGGATTCTGCCTGCACGGGTGCTTCCCCGTCCTCGGCGTGGGTAATCTTTTCCGCCATGCGGGTGCGGCGCTCGTTGAGCTCGCGGTACATTCTGTCGCGGGTGTCCTTATCCACATTGTAGCCGAACATGGGCAGCATGCTGGAAAGCACAAGGAACGCGGGGATGATGGTGGCCATGGCAAAAATCCACTTCTGTGCCTTGAGGGGCTGCTCTCTGCCCTCGGTGTAAGCGGTCTGGTCGTAGGAAATCCACTTTTTGAGCAGGGGCTGAATGATGCCGTTGATACGGCTGGGGATTTTGCAGATGAAGGTGCTGGCAATGGAGAGGGTCGCCTCGTTGCGGTAGCCGCACTTCCACTCGATATAGTCGTTGCACTCGTTGCCGATTTCGCTGCCGGAAATGCTCTTGACGCCCCAGAAGGTGGCGTAAATGCACTCCCACACGGCGGTAACGGGCAGCATGGGAATACGGCCCTGGAAGAAGTATTTGCCGTTTTTGGATTTGAGGAAACGGCCGTAGAACCACAGGGGAATATAGAAGGTTTTGGCAAACACCTGGCTGACCATGTAAAGGGATTTGGTGGAGAAGCGGGCAGCCAACTGGTTGTATTTGGAGAAACCGAAGGGCTGGAAGAAGAAGGAGGGGATACCGGCAATGGTCTCGAAGGTGGTCATGTTGAGCACCTGACGGTAGTAGTCGTTGGTGTTAAGGCCGGTACCGAAGGCGCCCAGCGCGTTGGAAAGCATATACATGAGCACGGGGCGGTTGGTGAACACGATCTTAAGGCTTTCACGAATCTTGGGTTTCTCAATCTTCTGGTGCACACGCTCACTGGCGATGGTGGCATACCAGGAAATCAGCAAACCGGAGAGAATGGCGGTGACGGGGCCCATAATCATCAGGGCGCTGCGAATCATCTCACTCTCCGCCTTCTGCTTGGCGGATTTGACAATGCCGTTTTTGATGAAGTCCAGAGAGAACTCAATCACAAGGTCGGGCAGGCGGGAATAAATCACGCTGAAATAACTGGAGATGGCAAGCAGTCGGCGCCGGTCACTGGGGTACGGCGTTATGGTGGAGAGATAACCGCCGCAGGCAACGTTGCGGAAGTTGTTCAGGAATTCCGTGAGCATATCCAGCCCGGCAAACACCAGCAGCTTGGGCAGATAGCTGAAGTTATTGATGTGGTCGGCGGAGAACAGGGCGGGCAGCAGCCAGTAAACGGTGGCCACCAGGCCCAGAGGCACGCCGCCCAGGAAGATGTAGGGCACAAATTTGCCCCAGCGGGTGCGGGTCTTTTCGATGATGCCGGCTACCAGAAGGTCATCCACGATATCCCAGATACCGGCAATGAAGTTGTAGGTGGATTGGAAATTCAGGCTCAGCTTCAGGATACTGTCGTTAAACAAATCCCGGTGACCGTCGATGTTGAAGCTTCTGCTGCCGTCAAACAGCATATAACCGATGGTCTGCTTTTTGGAGATAACACGGCGGTCCACATCCACAAGCTCACGCAGTTTGGCGTTCACCTGCTCCAGTTCCCCCGTTTTCCCGGTCAAAACGGTTTTTTCTTCTGTCACGGTGTTCACCTCCCCTTACTTTCTGTTGGCACGCTCTGCCAGAGCCTCTTCTTCGGCTTTGGCGGCGGCGGCACGGACTTCATCCTGCATCTTTTGCAATGCGGCAACCATCTTTTTGCGGATTTCGAGATCGCTCTCACCCGCATTCACCATGGCGAAGTATTCCTCGCTGGGCAGGCCGCCGATAAGGCAGGGCGTGTATTTTACCTGAATACCCTTTTTGCATACAAAAATGTTGAACACAAGCTGGGCAATGTAGAACAGAATCAAAGCAAAAATGCCGATGTGCGGGGCGGCTTTGATGTTTTCCCCCGCTGTGGCCTGCAGGGAGCCGTCTGCCTCGGCGCTCTCCGTTTTTTGGAGCAGAGCGTTGGCAACGGAAACATCCGTCAAACCGCAAAGGCTGCCGTTAAGATTATTGAAATCATTCTGCAGGGTGTCGGCGGTTTCCTTGGCAATCTGCTTTTCGGTTTTGGGAATTTCACCGCTGTTGTCCACAATCAGTTCGCCCTTATCCAGCGCATCCAGATGGGCCTGTGCGTTCTCAATGGCACCCTGAAGGCCGTTGAAGCTGCCTTCGGAATAAAGCCCGTTGTCATTGGTAATGAGTTGGGCGTTCTTCACGGCATACTGCATCACCTTGCGGGTGGCAAGAATACCGCTGTTGAGCTCGGCAAGGGTCTTATCGGTGAAGGTGCCGTCCTCGCTGGCAATCACCTCTTCGTTGGCGTTGTGGAGAGCACTCTCCAGCCCGCTGTAAGTGAAGGCGGCGGAGCGGATGGCACCGGCGGCATCCCGCACGGCGTGGATATCGTCTGCCTTGCCGTCAACCAGCAGGGTCCCGCCCGCCTTGAGGGCATCGGTCAGGGCCTGCTTTTCCTCGGCGGTGTAGCCGTAATTCCTGCTTAATGCCAGATTCATTTCGCCCTCGGCAATCGCCCGGTTGAGAAGGGAGATGTCCACCGTTTTGTCGCCGGTCAGGTTGCGCAGCTTCTGCACGGCGGTATCCACAGCCTCCTGGTCGCCGCTGCCGACGGCATAGGCGGCCTCGGCCTGCACCAGATCCCCGTAGGTCTTTACGGGATTGCGGGCAAACACACCGAAGCAGGCGGCGGAGGCAATCACCAGCGCCAGCGAAACGGAGGAAAGCACGATGTTGCGTTTTAATCCTTTTTTCTTCACCGCCGCCATCTGCATAAAGGTGAACACGATGCAGCAAACAGCGGGAATGGCGAGAAATACAATAGAGAGCAGCAGCGGGCTGATGAGGGAGGTAATTTTACCCATATCCAGCGAGGTGAAGAAATTCACGGCGGTAACGGCGTTGTAATTCACCTTACTGCCGCCCACGGTAATGCTGTATATGGGCAAAAACAGCAGCGCGATGGGGAGCAGGAAAAATGCCATGCGGATTTTACCGATGGTGGTGCCGACGGTGCCTGCTTTTGCTCTGTCAATGGAGGGCTGGCTTTTGGCGTGGGCAATCTCCGTTGCCTCCGACTCCGCCAGCAGCCTTTCGTTGGATTTGAAATACACCATATTTACGCCGCAATGCGGACAATCGGGTTTCCAATCGTAAATATGCAGCTTTTTGCCGCAGTTCGGGCAGTGAGCCATTTCACAATCCCCTTTCCTTATTTAATTACCGTTTGAGTGTAACATAAACAACCCCCGGAATCAACATCCAAATTGTGCAATCCCGCGGATAAATAATTTTGCAACTATTTTTAAATTTTCTCTTGACGGCGGCAAAGTTATGTGCTATATTGTTCAAGCATTCTTCGGAGCGCGATGTGCTGGTGTAGCTCAGTTGGTAGAGCAGCTGATTTGTAATCAGCAGGTCGGGGGTTC
>JAZRWZ010000079.1:0-1982 GCA_045599985.1 Acutalibacteraceae bacterium
GCTTAAGGCGCTTATCAACGACCAGTTTTCACGCCTTAACGAGCTTTGCGCCGAGCAGGATATCCCCGTGTGGCACTGGCACGGCGATGTTGCCGCCTCACACAAAAACAGGCTGCTGAAAAATCCCTCCGGAATTTTGCAGATAACCCCCGAATCGCTGGAGGCGCATCTGCTTCACAAACATTCTTATCTCACCCGCCTTTTCGGCGATTTGAGATTTGTTGTAATTGATGAGGTTCATTCACTTATGCGCGGCGACCGCGGCGCACAGACCCTTTGCCTGATTGAGCGCCTTTCAAAAATGGCGGGGGTCAATCCGCGCAGAATCGGGCTTTCCGCCACAATAGGCGACCCGGAGGCGGCCGGCGCCTTCCTTGCAAGCGGCACGGGCAGGGGAACCGTTATACCCAAAATGGAATCCCCCGGGGCACGCTGGCGCATTTCAATGGAGCATTTTTATGTTTCAGGCCCGCAGGCCTCGGAGGACAAAAAGGAGTTTGATTCCCTTCCCACGGCGCCGGAGGAGCCGAGCGACCTTGCGCCGCAGAATGCCGACCCGGGTATAGGCTATATTTATGAACATTCGCGGGGCAAAAAGTGCCTTGTTTTCGTCAACTCCCGCGAGGAGTGTGAGGCCGTCACAACATCCCTGCGCCAATACTGCGAGGCTCAGAACGAGCCGGACAGATTCCTTATCCACCACGGCAATCTTTCCGCCTCTTTCCGCGAAACGGCGGAGGAAATAATGAAGGATGACAACGAGCTGCAGACAACGGTTACAACCGCGACCCTTGAGCTCGGTATAGATATCGGCAGGCTGGAGCGCGCGTTTCAGATAGACGCACCGTTTATGGTGTCATCCTTTCTGCAAAGAATGGGCAGAACCGGCAGGCGCGGCGAACCGTCCGAAATGTGGTTTGTTATGCGCGAGGAAATGCCGGAGCCGAGGGCACTGCTGCCCGTTACCGTGCCGTGGAAGCTTTTGCAGGGCATAGCCCTTGTGCAGCTTTATGTTGAGGAAAGGTGGGTGGAGCCGCAAAGGCTTGACCGCCTGCCGTTCAGTCTGCTTTATCATCAGACCATGAGCATCCTTGCCTCCTGCGGCGAAATGACCCCTGCCGCGCTTGCTTCAAGAGTGCTGGGCTTAAGCGTGTTCCGTCACATCACAAAGGATGATTATAAAATCCTGCTTCGCCACCTTATCGAAAAGGAGCACATTCAGCGCACCGAGGAGGGCGGACTGATTGTCGGGCTTGCGGGCGAAAGAGTTGTTAACAACTTCAAGTTTTACGCCGTTTTTCAGGAAAGTGAGGAATACACCGTTCGCTGCGGCTCTCAGGAGATTGGCACAACGGTTATGCCCCCGCCCGTGGGCGAAAAAATAGCCCTTGCGGGCCATGTGTGGATTGTGGAGGAGCTTGACCACAAGCGCCGCCTTGTTTACTGCGAGCCGGTCAAGGGCAAGGTTCCCGCCTACTTCGGCGAGTGCCCCGGCGATATAAACACAAAGGTGCTTGAAAGAATGAAACGGGTGCTTACCGAGGAAAAGAGTTACCCTTATCTTATGAAAAACGCGGCGGCAAGGCTTGCAAATGCCCGCTTCACCGCTAAAAATTCCCTTGTGGGCAAGGAATCACTCGTCTGCCTGGGCGGCGAAATGTGGTGCCTTTTCCCGTGGCTCGGCACCTATGCTTTCCTTGCGCTTGAAAGGTTTTTAAAGGTTCGCTGTGCCGCGGCGCTCGGAATCAAGTCCATTGACCCATCACGCCCGTACTTTATTCAGTTTAAAATGAAGGGAACAAAGCAGGACTTTTTTCGTGTGCTTATTGAGGAGGCGGAAAAGCCGCTTGACCCGATGGAGCTGGTTTACCCGGGCGAAGTGCCGCTGTTTGAAAAATACGATGAATATGTTCCGGAATCGCTCGTGCGCAAGGGATTTGCCTTCGGCGTGCTCGGAATTGAGGAAATGAAAAAAAGCATCC
>JAZRWZ010000080.1:0-1231 GCA_045599985.1 Acutalibacteraceae bacterium
CTTCGATAACTTTTCCGTTTTCATCCTTCTGCAAATCCTTGACAACATAGGACTTAAGGGTAAGAGTGCCGCCCTCAATGCTTATGCTGTTAAAGCAGCCGCCCACTCTGTTTTCGTCGGTGCTGCTCCAGTCGGAGCCGTTCCAGTAGTTGGCATAGCCGTTTTTCTGAATCGTGAGCGCCGCTATATTATCGGTATCAAGGAAGTGGTCTGCAAGGAATTCGCGCACTTCATATCTCTTTGTGCCTGCCGTGCCGGAGAGCACATAGGTCGCACCGCCCTCGGCGGGCTTGCCGCCCTTAAGGGGCTTTGTTCTGAGATACTGGTGGTCGTGGCCGCTCATAACAAGGTCAACATCACATTCATCAATAACGGCAACAAGCGCCCTTTGCAGGAACATTGCGTCAGGCCACTTGCCGTCTTTGCCGAGGGTATAGGGAGTTTTGTGCATAAAAACGATTTTCCAGTCCTTATCGGTGGAGTTCATATCGTTTTTGAGCCATTTGAGCTGGGCAAGGGTGATTGTGAGCCCGTCATTTGTGTTAAGCACCGCTATGTGAGCGTTGCCGTAATCAAAGGAGTAATTAACACCGTTTTTGGTCTGAACGCTTTCGGATGTGTCAAGGTTAAACATATTGTTAAACCAGTTTGCAACGCCGAGGCCGTCGTGATTGCCGGCAACGGGGGCTATGGTGTAGGTCATATTAACCTCGCCGAAGGCGGCGTCGTAATTATCCCACTCCTCATTATCCGAATCGTTGGTAAAATCACCGCAGTTTACAAGGAATTCGGCTTCGGGGTCATTTTCAAATGCAGCCGAAACAACATTTGCCGCACTCTCGAAGTTTTCAAGCGAGCTTGCCTGAACATCGGAAATGGTGATAAAGCTGAATGAATCATCACCGTTATCGGTAACAAAGCTGCCCTCTTCGCTCCAGACTGTTCCGTCACCGACGCGGAAGCCGTAGGTTTCGCCCGGGTTAAGCCCCGAAACGGTGGCCTTGTGCATATAGTTGCCGTTCCACTCCTCGGTAACCTTGTTGAGCACGGCGGCATTAACCGCCACGCCGTCGGAAAGGCGGTAAACCTGAACCTCGGTTCCTGTGGATTCATTTGTGTACCAGCAGAATCCGCGCTGTGTGCCCGCGCTGCCGTTAATTGCAACCGAAACACGGAAGGGCTCTTTACCCTCGGCACCCTCTGCAAAGGATAACATTCCGCAAAGTGAAAA
>JAZRWZ010000081.1:0-2319 GCA_045599985.1 Acutalibacteraceae bacterium
GGGTTGATCCTAAATTCTACTTTGTTATACTCGGTCAGAAACATTGTCGCGCTGCTCGCTTGGAGCGCTTCGCATCGCTCTGTGTTTCTTCCTGCTCCCGATGTTCCTTTATCCGCCACAGGCGGCGGAACATCGCCAGCCACCTCATCCGTCACGGCTTGCGCCGCGCCACCTTTTTTCTCCGAAAACGGGCACCCCTCTGTCAGCTGCGCTGACACCTCCCCTAACAGGGGAGTTACCTCAAGGGGAAGGAAGATTTGCCGCAGGCAAATGTATTTTTTCAACATATGGGTTTTTCCACGGCGTACCGCCGTGGAAAACTTTGCGGGATGGATGAGTATCAATTTGCCTGCGGCAAAATTTTCTTTATCCACGGTATTATCAACAAATTTCCATCCGATTCCATTGTGGTGGGCCGGAGCAGATAATTCTTGACCGTTTTTCGGCGTTTGTGATATATTACAGTCAGATTGAAACACAGGCACCGTGGGGAAAAAGCGGCAAGGAGGCACCGGTATGGGCAAACGGCTGATAGCAACGGATTTTGACGGCACCCTGAACATTCAGGGTAAGGTTTCGGGTTTTGACAGGAAGATGCTGGCCGAATGGCGCGCCCGGGGCAACTATTTCGGCATTGTCACGGGCAGGGGTCTTGATTTTTACAAAACGGTGCGGGAAATCGGCATCGACAGCCTGCTGGATTACCTGATAATTTATAACGGTTCCTTTATCGGAGACATGAACGGCAACTGCCTTTACGAAAGCTTCATTCCCCGGGATATCTTTTTTGAGATACAGCAATTCCTGAGCGGATTTGCGGATATTGAGCATTACGATAAGGTGAGCGATAAGGAGTTTTACCACCAGTATTACGCCACCTTTCCCGATTACGCAAGAGCGCTCGGAGTGGCATCGCAGATAAACGAAAAATTCGGCAGCGAAATCACTGCCTTTGTCAACGGCCCCCACATCAACATTGCCAAAAAAGGCTCAAGCAAATCCGAAGGGGTCAAATTCATTCTTTCACACTATGGTCTGCAGCCCGGGGAGGGAGCGGTCGTGGGGGATGACTACAACGACCTGCAAATGATTACCGACCACCGCGGCTGGGCAATCCGTTCCGGCAGGCCGGAGGTGGTTGCCGCGGCGGAGCACACCTGCAGCAGTGTGGGTGCGCTGGCAGCCGAGCTTATGGGGCTCTGATTATGAACAGAAAAGGAAGAATCGGTTATGATACATCCCGACAGAAAAAAAGCAAAACGCTACGATAATCCGGGGCGCTGCAGGGCGTTTACGGATGCGGTGTATGCCGGCACTTCCGACACCGCCGAAAATCTCTTTAAAATTCTCAACGACTGCAATCATCAGTTTGACCCGCCGGAGGGAGTGTATAAGCCCTTCATCGGTGACCTTCACGGCCACAGCACTTTTTCGGATGGCATTGTTGACCCGGAGGAATATTACCGCAGGCTCAAAGAGGATGTGGGCCTTGATTTTGCCGCCCTCACCGACCATGACCACGGCGGCGTGGGCAAGCCGGAGCTGTGGGCGGGCAAGCCGTCCAAATGGGATAAAATGAAGGCCCTTGCCGCAAAATTCAGTGAGCCGGGCAAATTCACCGCCATTCTCGCCTATGAGAGGGATTCCTACCCCTTCTATAACAACATGATTCTGTATTTCAACAGCCATGATGCCGATATGGTGCGGGGCGAGCGGGACGGCGAAATCACGGAAGCCGAGCTGCGGGCGCTTTTGGCGCGGGACGACGTGGTTGCCGCCCCTCACGATACCTATTACCTCTCCTCCGGCGCGGATTTGTCCTACCTGCCTCTTGATTTGATGACCCCCCTCATGGAGATTATTTCACGGGGGGATGCGGCGGAATACATGGGCAACCCGGCCTTTGGGGAAGCGTTCTGCTGTGAGGGCGGGTTTTTCCGGGATGCCCTGAGGCGCGGTGCCGAAATGGGCGTTATCGGCGGCTCCGATGACCACCGGGGGGAAGGCGGCGTTATCACCAACCGGGAATACCCCTTCAACTTCCCCGGCCTGACGGGGGTGTGGGCAAAGGAGAACACATTGGAATCCGTTTTTGAGGCCATCCAAGCAAAGCGCACCTATGCCTTCATGGGCGGCAGAGTCACAATGGATTTTCGCATCAACGGCCATTATATGGGCGAAAAAATAGCCCGTGGCCCGGAGGGCGACCTGCACATCTGGTTTGCTGTGGAAGCCGATGCCCCGGTAAAGCGGGTGACCCTTGTAAAGAATTGCCGGGATTATATGATTTTCACCAAAGTGCCGTGCCATCTGGTAATC
>JAZRWZ010000082.1:0-11920 GCA_045599985.1 Acutalibacteraceae bacterium
GGTGATTTTTTTTGCCTGACCCGTCACAATGGCGCTGCCGAATTTGCTGTCCACCTTGCCGGTGGCAACAGCCTCAAAGGTGTGGGGGTCAATTCCCGGGGTAACACGCAGAATCACGGGCTGCACCGTGCCCTTTTCACCGGCAATGCGCTCCAGCGAAATCAGTTCTTCCTCGTTATCCACCACAAAACAGCCAACGCCGTTTTCAAGGGCAAAGGCGATATCTTCATCGGTCTTGTTGTTGGAGTGGAAATATGCCTTCTCCATGGGGAAGCCCGCTTTCATGGCGGTGTAAATCTCACCCACGCTCACCACATCGGCGGCAAGGCCCTCCTCACCGATAATCTCATACATTCTTTTAAAGGCGCAGGCCTTGGAGGCATACAGCACCCCGCCCCGTTCACCGAAGGCAAGCTTTACCGCCTCACGGTAGGCTCGGCATTGCTCACGGATTCTGTCTTCATCCATAATGTAAAGCGGTGTACCGTATTTTTTAGCCAAAGCGCCCGCGTCAACCCCCGCAAACTGCAGGCGGCCGTCACTTACTGTCAGGTTTTTGCAAATCAAGCGTTCCTCGTTCATCCCGGCACCTCAGTTGAGAAGGCCCTGCTCACGCATCAAGGCAAGAAGTGTTTCTTCGTGGGCGGGCTCCATGGGAGTCAGGGGCAGGCGAAGGGTGTTGGCGCCAAAGCCCATGGCGGCGCAGGCGGCCTTTACGGGGGTGGGATTCACTTCGCAGAACAAAGCGTCAATCAGGGGCAGCAGGCTCAGCTGCAAACGGCGGGCCGTTGCCACATCGCCGTCAAAAAAGCTTTGGCACATCTGATGGGTCTCACGGGGCATGATGTTTGCCAGCACGGAGATACAACCCTTGCCGCCAAGGGAGAGAATGGGCACATTCTGGTCATCGTTGCCGGAGTAAATATTGAGTTCATCCCCGCACAAAGCGGCGATTTTTGCCACCTGAGACAGGTTGCCGCTGGCCTCTTTGATGCCGTTGATGTTGGGGTGCTTAGCTAACTGAGCCACGGTTTCGGGCAAAAGGTTGCAGCCGGTGCGGCCGGGCACATTGTAAAGGATGCAGGGAATGTTCACGGCATCCGCCACGGCGGTAAAGGAGGCAATCAGGCCCTTCTGGGTAGCCTTATTGTAATAGGGAGTCACAAGCAGCACGCCGTCAGCCCCCGCCTTTTCGGCAAATTTGCTTAGGTCAATGGCATAGGCCGTGTCGTTGCTGCCGGTGCCGGCAATCACGGGCACACGCCCCGCCGCACGGTCCACACAAAAAGCAATTGCCTCGCGGTGTTCCTCGTCGGTGAGGGTTGAGCCCTCGCCGGTGGTGCCCACGGCCACAATGGCATCCACACCGTTTTCGATTTGCCAGTCAATCAGTCTTCCGAAATTCTCATAGTCCACACCGGTTTCGGTAAGAGGGGTGATGATGGCGGATGCAGCGCCTTCAAATACGGGATTCTTCATAGCAAAATACCTCCGAAAATAGAAAATAAGAGCAACTACCGTGCGTAGCCGCTCTTCCTGAAAATACAAAAATCTGTACTTGGGATAGCTCTCCGCAACAGCTGCGACAGCAAGACGGATATTCTCCGCATTGCCAGCTGAACCCCTGCCACAGGGCCCGCTTCGGCACCTTTACCTTTCTCACGCAGCTTCGGCAGCCTTGATACGCGTGATACTCTTATGAGGTGCGCCTCTATCGTTCCCCACTTTATCACACCGGTTTTGCTTTGTCAAGGGGTAACCGGACGGGAATTTCATTCTTTTTGAGCGGGATATTTTCTCTTTTCAAATTCTTTGATTTGTCCCGGCACACCGTTTTTGTCGAATAAAGCTGCTTTTTTCAGTATTATTTTCATCACGGGCCTCACCAACAAAAAGTGAGGAAAACAGAGGAAAAAGGAGTATTTTTGAAAAAAACGGAGGTTTTCATAATATCCCCTTGCTTTCTGCTGATTTTTCCCGATTTTTTTGTAAATTTATGTTGACATTTGCTTTATTTTGCTCTATATTTTACAATAATCCAAATAGGAAAATGCGCACAAGGCGGAACATCTCCGCTGCGGATAATGCGCAGAGAAAGGGGCTGCTAATTGGAAAACAACGTTATTATTGATTTGAAAAATGTCTCCGTCACTTTCGGGGACAACAAGGTATTGAACGATCTCAACCTCTCCATTCATGACCGCGAGTTTCTGACTTTGCTGGGTCCCTCAGGCTGCGGCAAAACCACAACTTTGCGAATTATCGGTGGCTTCATTTCGCCGGATGAGGGTGAGGTCCTTTTTAGCGGCAAAAAGGTGAACGATGTGCCTCCTCATAAGAGGCAGGTCAACACCATCTTTCAGCGCTACGCCCTGTTCCCTCACTTAAATGTTTACGAAAATATCGCTTTCGGCCTGCGCATTCAGCACCTGCCCGAAAAAGAGATCAAGGCCACCGTGAAAGAGATGCTGGAGCTTGTGAACCTTCGCGGGTTCGAGAAGCGCCACATCAACTCTCTCTCCGGCGGTCAGCAGCAGCGTGTGGCCATCGCCCGTGCTCTGGCGGTGAAGCCCCGTGTGCTTTTGCTGGATGAACCTTTGGGCGCATTGGATTTAAAACTGCGCAAGGACATGCAGGTTGAACTTAAAAATATTCAGCAGCGTTTGGGCATCACATTCATCTATGTTACCCACGACCAGGAGGAAGCCCTCTCCATGAGCGACACCATCGTGGTTATGGACGGCGGCCTGATTCAGCAAATCGGCACCCCGCAGGATATCTATAATGAGCCCAAAAACGCCTTTGTTGCCGACTTCATCGGCGAAAGCAATATTGTTGACGGCATCATGCGCGGCGACTTCTCCGTGGATTTCTCCGGCCAGAATTTCCGCTGCCTCGACAAAGACTTTGCCGTTGATGAAGCGGTGGATGTGGTTGTGCGCCCCGAGGATGTGGATGTGGTTGCTCCCGAGCAGGGCATGCTCAAGGGCACCGTCACCTCCGTTACCTTCAAGGGTGTGCACTACGAGATGATTGTGGACATCGGCGGCTTCAAGTGGATGATTCAGTCCACCGACGAGCAGAAGGTGGGCGACAACATCGGCCTGTTTATTGAGCCTGACGCCATCCACATCATGAAAAAATCCGAGTATTCCGGTATGTTCGGCGATTACAGCTCCTTCAGTGAGGAGTATGATGAGCTCTCCAGCATTCAGGAGCCCGAGGAATCGAGCGCGGAAGAGGAGGCGTAAAATGAAAAACACCTCTTCTGCCCGTTCACGCCTTATCACCTCCCCCTACATCGTGTGGTCGGCGCTTTTCATCATTGCTCCTTTGATTTTCGTTGTATATTACGCCTTTACCGATATTGACGGCAATTTCACTTTGAGCAATGTCATGACCATGAACTCCTATGTGGATACCATCACCCGCTCCCTGTGGTTCGGCGTGGTTTCCACCCTTATCTGTCTGGTGCTGGCCTTCCCCATTGCCTATGTCATTGCCCAGAGCAAGGCCAATGTTCAGCGCACCATGGTGCTGCTGGTCATGCTGCCCATGTGGATGAACTTTTTGATTCGCACCTACTGCTGGATGATTCTGCTGCAGGATACGGGCATCATCAACAGCCTGCTCATCAAAATCGGGCTTGACCCCGTGCATATGATCAACACCCCCGGTGCCGTTATTCTGGGCATGGTTTATGACTTCCTGCCCTACATGATTCTGCCCATCTACTCCGTTATGACCAAAATGGACCGCACCGTTATAGAGGCGGCGCAGGATTTGGGCGGCAACAAATTCACCGTGATGCGCAAGTGCATCATGCCTTTGAGCGTTCCCGGTGTTGTCAGCGGCATCACCATGGTTTTCGTGCCCTCCGTCAGCACCTTCTACATCTCTCAAAAACTGGGCGGCGGCTCCTTCGAGCTGATTGGCGACGTTATCGAGCGCCTCTACCTCACCCCCAACCAAAACAATGTGGGTGCTGCCCTTTCCATGTTCCTGATGATTCTGATTCTGGTTTGCATGGCGGTCATGAACCGCTTTTCCAACAGCAGTGAGGAGGGGATGGTATTATGAAAGTTCTTTCTAAGGTATATTCCGTTCTTATCTTCATTTTCCTTTATATCCCCATCGCCGTGCTGGTGGTCTATTCCTTCAATGCCTCCAAAAGTACCAGTGTGCTCACCGGCTTCTCCTTCCAGTGGTATAAGGATTTGCTCCACCAAAGCGACATACTGGCAGCCCTGCGCTCCACGCTGATTCTGGCTGTCACCTCCTCCGTCATAGCCACAGCCTTCGGTACCGCCGCCGCTGTGGGTATCGACAAATGGAAAAAAGGCATCGGCCGCTCCGCCATGATGGGTGTCACCAACATTCCCATGATGAACCCCGAAATCGTAACCGGCTTTTCCATGATGCTGCTTTTCGTGTTTGCCACCAAGCTTCTGGGCATCAGCGACGGGTTGGGCTTCCCCACCCTGCTCATTGCCCACATCACCTTTGAACTTCCCTATGTCATCCTTTCCGTGCTTCCCAAGCTTCGTCAGACCGACCGCAACCTTGCCGAGGCGGCACAGGATTTGGGCTGCAAGCCCGTTTCCGCCTTTTTCAAGGTTGTGCTGCCAGCCATCAAGCCCGGCATCCTCACCGGTCTGATTATGGCCTTCACCCTTTCGCTGGATGACTTTATCATCAGCTATTTCACCAACGGCAGCGAGTTCCAGACCCTGCCCACCGTGATTTACAGCATGACGAAAAAGCGCGTTACCCCCGTCATCTATTCCCTCTCCACGCTGATTTTTGTTTGCATGCTCCTGCTTCTCATTCTCACCAATGTTATGCAGGCCGTCAACGAGAAAAAGCAGAAGAAGTTTTCGGACTGAGGAGGGCAATGTGATGAAAAAAGGATTTGCGCTTCTTCTGACTCTTGTATTTGCCCTCACCCCCGCCCTGCCCGCCTTCGCCTTTACCCCCGATGAGATTGAGGCCCTGCGCGGCACCAAACTCTATGTTTACAACTGGGGCGAATACATCAGCGACGGTGAAGACGACTCTTTGGATGTGAATGCCGCTTTCGAGGAGAAATACGGCATCAAGGTTGTCTACACCACCTTCGACAACAACGAAACCATGTACGCCAAAATCAAAAGCGGCGGTGTCACCTTTGATGTGTGCATTCCCTCCGACTATATGGTGGAGCGCATGATCAACGAAGATA
Organism: Acutalibacteraceae bacterium; assembly: GCA_045599985.1. Taxonomy (GTDB): domain Bacteria; phylum Bacillota; class Clostridia; order Oscillospirales; family Acutalibacteraceae; genus CAG-177. Next base: position 5,222 of record JAZRWZ010000082.1, read on the forward strand.
TGCTTCAGCCCATTGATTTTGACAACATTCCCAACTTCAAGTATATTGCGGAGGAATACCGCAATCTGCCCTACGACCCGCAGAATCTCTACTCCGTGCCCTACAATGTGGGCAAGGTCGGTGTCATCTACAACACAAAAATGGTCAGCGAGCCCCCCACCAGCTGGAGCGCTTTGTGGAGTGAGGAATACAAAGGGCAGATTCTGCAGTTCAATAACCCCCGCGATGCCTTCGCCAGCGCGCAGAGCATGCTGGGCATTGATTACAACACCGAGGATGCCGCCGATTGGCGTGCCGCCGCCGAGCTGCTCAAAAAGCAGAAGGCCGTGCTGCAGTCCTATGTGAATGATGAAGTGTTCAACAAGATGGAAAGCGGAGAGGCCGCTCTTGCACCCTACTATGCGGGCGACTTCCTCTCCATGGTGGATGTTAACCCGGATTTGGCTTTCTACTACCCCGAAGAGGGTGTGAACACCTTTGTGGATGCCATGTGCATTCTCAAAAATGCACAGAACAAGGCCGCTGCCGAGCTTTACATCAACTTCATGCTGGAGAGTGATGTGGCTCTGGCCAACGCGGAATACATCTGCTACGCCAGCCCCAATACTCAGGTCATCAATAACCCGGAGTATTCCTACTACGGCGATGAGATTCTTTACCCCGAAAATCCCCCGAAGGAGCAGATTTACATCAATCTTTCCGACGAATCTCTGGCATTGATGAACACCCTGTGGGATGAGGTCAAGAATTATCAGCCTGGCGACGACCTGGCAGGCAAAAAAGCCATTGCCTCCCGCTACACGCTGTATCTGGGCATCTTTGCCCTCATCTGCGCGGCAGTCATCATCTACCGGGCCATACTCAAAAAATACCGCGAGAACTATTGACCCGAAAAAAAAGAAAAAATCCGCAGGGCGCACTGATTGATATGCTCCCTGCGGATTTTGGCTGTATGATATCCGTTATTTACCGGCATTTTTCAAGGTTTCCGCCATTTTGTCGGGGCGGCAGGTGGTAATGTTATCCACGCCCATGGCAAGTACCTTTTTCTGGTCAGTGGATTTGTCCACCGTCCAGGCGCTCACCAGCAGCCCTTCCTCATGCAGCACACGCACCAAAGTTTTGCTCAAACCTCTGAATTGGGTGTTCAGGCCCACGGCACCGCATTTTTTGATTTTTTCCGCCAAAGCTCCGGCATCCTTTTCCCTTCTTTTCCCAACGGGTGCAAAGTCATTCAGGAAGTAAGGCAAAACAGAGGTTTCGGCAGTAACACCGCACTGCTTTTCGGAAACGCCGGTGTAAAATGCCCGTTCCATCATGCCGTGCTTTTTCAGCAATTCCTCCACTGCCGGCAGATTTGCCCAGTTCTTCAAATCCAGATTCAGCCACATGGTTTTGCTTTTGGCGGCCTCGGCCAGCATCAGGTCAAGGCTTTCGCCCTCTCCCTCGGCGGGAAAATCCTTATGAATCACGCAGGGGGTACCGTCGGGGCGAAAACTCACGTCAAACTCCGTAACCTTCGCCTTTCCCTTTACCGCGGCCTTCACAAATATCAGGGAGTTATCGGGGGTATCCATGGCGCCGGTGTGCCATGTAACAGTGAATCCCTTCGGCAATTTCTTATCGTTCATACTGTCACCTCATATTATTTCACATCATCCGGGCAGGAGCGGCCGGCCCTTGCGTTTTTTATTATGTCACCGTTTTTTTCCTTTGTCAACGGCAAACATCCGCTCCGCCGTTTTTCGGATTTTTCCCCTTTTGGCACTTCACGCCTTCATTTCTTTGTCTAAAACAGATAAATATTCGCAGGCCCGCAGTGGCTTTATTGTGTTAACATATTACTTGACTAAAGCGATAAATCGTGATATAATTCACCCATACTATAAATAGGAGTCTACGATTATGACACAGATACCCGCCTTTTTTTCCAAAGAAGACAGCCTCGGTATCACCCTGCCCGATTTGTTTGAGAGCTGGGGTTACAAAAAATACCGTATGTCCAAGTTTGAGGAATACAGCTTTTACAGCGACAACCGCTCATTCTTAAGCGATGACGGCGTTATCGCTTTCAACAATGCGGACGGCCGCCTGATGGCCTTAAAGCCCGACATCACCCTCTCCATTGTCAAAAACGCCAAACTGAGCGAAAAGCAGACCAAGCTCTATTATAATGAAAGCGTTTTCCGCATGGCTGCCAACACCCGGGATTTCCGTGAAATCAAGCAGTGCGGTGTGGAGGTGCTGGGGGATGTGGACGGTTACCTCACCGCCGAAATTCTGATGCTGGCCGCCGAAAGTCTGGCACAGATTGACAAATCCTATGTCCTTTCCGTTTCCCACAACGCACTGGTACTCTCCCTGCTTCAGGAGTGGGATGTTGCCGAAAGCGACCGCAAGGCGCTCATCAACTGCATCGGCAGCCGCAACGCCCACGATTTCCGCCGCATCTGCCGCACCTGCGGCGTGGCGGAAAAAGCCGCCGAGGAGGTGGCGGAGCTCTTCTGTATTGAGGGCAAAATCAACGATACCCTCCCCTTGTTGGAAAACAGAGCCAACACCGCCAAAATGCGCGCCGCGCTGGATGAATTAAAATCCGTTGCCGCCGCCCTGACCGCCTGCGGTCTGGCCGATAAGGTGCATCTGGATTTGTCCGTTACCCAGCACATCGATTATTACACGGGCATCGTGTTCCGCGGCTATGTGGAAAAGGCCCCCGTGGCCGTGCTTTCCGGCGGGCGTTACGACAAGCTGGCCCGAAAAATCCGCGAGAATGTGGGTGCCATCGGCTTTGCCGTGTATCTTGATAACCTGAATCTGTATTATCGCAAGCCCCGGGAATATGATGCCGATATTCTGGTGCTGAATGTTGGCTCGGGTGACCCTGCCGCTCTGCTCACCGCCCTGCGCGAATACACCGCCGAAGGTCAGCGGGTTTGCGTGGAGCGCGAAAAGCCGGAGGGGTTCCGTGCAAAAAAGACGCTGATTTATCTTGACGGCGCACTGCGGGAGGTTTAAACTATGTTAAATATTGCATTGCCCAAGGGTCGCCTTGGTGATAAAGTATATAATCTGCTGGCCTCCATCGGCTACGACTGCAGCGAGATTTATTCCGACAACCGCAAGCTCATTTTCACCAATGAGGAAAACGGTGTCTGCTACCTTCTGGTAAAACCCAGTGATGTGGCGATTTATGTGGCTCACGGCGCCGCGGATATCGGCATTGTGGGCAAGGATATTCTGGAGGAGGAGCAGCTTGACCTCTATGAGCTGCTCGATTTGAAGCTGGGCCGCTGCAACATGTGCGTGGCCGCTCCCGACGACTATGTGGAGGATCTGGAGCGTCCCCTGCGGGTTGCCACCAAGTTCACCAACATCGCCAAAAGCTACTACCTCTCCCTCAACCGTGAAATTGAAATTATCAAGCTCAACGGCTCCATCGAGATTGCCCCTCTGCTGGGTCTGTCCGATGTGATTGTGGATATTGTGGAAACGGGCACGACCCTCAAGGAGAATCACCTGCGGGTCTACGAAAAAATCCTGCCCATCAGCGCCCGTCTGATTGCCAACAAATCCTCCTATAAATTCAAAAATGCCGAAATTGATTCCCTCGTGGGAAAACTCGAAAAGGAGTTACAAGATGATTAAGATTATCGATATCAAAAATGCGTCCGACGCGGATATATTGACCCGTGATATCAAACTGGAAAGCGGCGTGGAATCCATTGTGGCGGGCATCATCGAAAATGTGCGTCAAAACGGCGACAAGGCCCTGCTGGAATATGCCGCCAAGTTTGACGGTGCCGCGCCCGGCTCACTGGTAGTCACCGATGAGGAAATTGAGGAGGCTTTTGCCTCGGTGGATGAAGCGCTCCTTGAAACCATCCGCACCGCCAAGGCCAATATCGAGGCCTATCACAAAATGCAGGTTCGTGACGATTTTCGTATTCAGCCCGGTGACGGCATTGTGCTCGGGCAAAAAATCACCCCCATCGAGAAGGTGGGTGTCTATGTTCCCGGCGGCACGGCAAGCTACCCCTCCACCGTGCTGATGGATGTTGTTCCCGCCGAGATTGCAGGTGTCAGCGAAATCGTCATGACTACCCCCTGCGGCAAAAACGGCAAGGTGGCCCCCGCCATTTTAGCCGCCGCCAAAATCGCAGGCGTTACCAAAATTATTAAATCCGGCGGTGCGCAGGCCGTGGCCGCTTTGGCATACGGCACCGAAAGCGTACCCAAGGTGGATAAAATCGTAGGCCCCGGAAATGTGTTTGTTGCCACCGCCAAGCGTATGCTTTTCGGCATGGTGGATATCGACATGATTGCCGGCCCCAGTGAAATATTGGTAGTGGCGGACGGCACCTGCAACCCCCGCTTTGTTGCCGCCGATTTGCTCAGCCAGGCGGAGCATGACAAACTGGCCTCCGCCGTGCTGGTTACCGACAGCGCCGATTTGGCCGCCGCCGTTCAGGCCGAGGTCGAGCGTCAGCTCGCTCTGCTCCCCCGTGAGGAGATTGCCCGCTGCTCCATTGAGGCAAACGGCAAAATCATTCTGGTGGGCAGCATGGATGAGGCTGTGGAGATTGCCAACCGCATTGCTCCCGAGCATCTGGAGCTTTGCGTGGATGCCCCCTTTGCTCTTCTCGAAAAAGTAAAGAATGCGGGTTCCGTCTTCCTCGGCAAGAATTCTCCCGAGGCTTTGGGCGATTATCTGGCAGGCCCCAACCACACCCTTCCCACTTCCGGCACCGCCCGCTTCAGCTCCGCCCTCTCCGTGGATGATTTTGTGAAAAAATCCCAGTACCTCTACTATGACCGCGAAGCATTATCCAAAGTAAAAGATAAAATCGTGCTGTTTGCCGAAACCGAGGGCCTGCAGGCTCACGGCCGCAGTGCAGCCATCAGATTCGAGGATGAACAATGAGCCGTTTTTTAGCCGATGATTACCGGAATTTAGTACCCTACACCCCCGGCGAGCAGCTGAATGTGAAGGTTATTAAATTGAATACCAACGAAAATCCCTTTCCTCCCTCTCCCAAGGTGAAGGAGGCTGTCAGCACCGGGCTGCTGGAGGATTTGCGCCTTTACTCCGACCCCGAGGTCAAAAAACTGCGTGCCGCTTTGGCAGAACGTTACGGTGTCAAGGCCGAAAACGTGTTTGTGGGCAACGGCTCCGACGATGTGCTGGCCTTCTCCGTTATGGGCTTTTGCGGCCGGGGCGGTAAAATGTGCTGCCCCGATATCAGCTACGGTTTTTACCCCGTATATGCCGACATATTCGGTGTCAATCTGGAGCAGATTCCGCTGAAGGATGATTTCTCCATTGACCCTGCCGATTATTACAACAAGGGCTGCACCGTGGTGATTGCCAACCCCAATGCCCCCACCGGTCTGGCACTTCCCCTTTCCGATATCGAAAAAATCGTTGCCTCCAACCCCGACAACATCGTGGTGATTGATGAGGCTTATATGGATTTCTGCGGCGACAGCTGTATTCCCCTGCTGCAAAAGTACCATAATCTTATTGTGGTGCGCACCTTCTCCAAAAGCCACTCGCTGGCCGGCATGCGCGTAGGCTACGGTCTTGCCTCCAAAGAGATTATTGATGACCTGAACCGTCTGAAGTTCAGTTTCAATCCCTACAACATGAATTCCGTTGCCATTGCCGCCGCCTCCGCCGCCATATCCGATAAAGCGTATTATGACGGCACCACCGCCGCCGTTGTGGCCGTGAGGGAGCAGACCAAGCAGGCTCTTGCCGGGCTGGGCTTCACGGGCACGGATTCTCAATCCAACTTCCTGTTCGTCACCCACCCTGCGGTAAAGGCCGAAACACTCTACACCGAGCTTCGCAAGCGGGGCATTCTGGTGCGTTACTTCAACAAAGAGCGCATCAATAACTACCTGCGAATCACCGTGGGCACCAAAGAGGATATGGAGGCCCTGGTAAAAGCCGCCGGGGAGATAATAAAGGAGTTTTCCGAATGAGAGAAGCCGAAATCAAACGCAAAACCAATGAGACCGACATCAGCCTTTACCTGAATCTGGACGGCAAGGGCAAAGCCCAAATCAACACGGGCTGCGGTTTTCTGGACCATATGCTGGAATTGTTTGCCCGCCACGGCAGAATGGATTTGACCGTGACCTGCGTGGGAGATACCCATGTGGATTACCACCACACCGTGGAGGATGTGGGCATTGTGCTGGGTCAGGCCTTTGCCAAGGCCATCGGCGAAAAGCGGGGCATCAGCCGCTACGGCAGCATCGTTCTGCCCATGGATGAAACGCTGGTTCTGGCCAGCGTGGATATCAGCGGCCGTGCTTTCCTGAATTACGATTTGTCCATCCCCACCCCCCGCGTGGGCGAGATGGATACCGAGCTTGTTGAAGAATTCTTCATCAGCTTTGTGCGCAACGCCGATGTTACCCTCCACATCAAGCAATTCTACGGCAAAAACAGCCACCACATCATCGAGTGTGCCTTCAAAGCCGTGTCCCGCGCCCTGTGCAAGGCCGTGTTTGAAGATGCCGCGCTGGGCGGCGAAATTCCTTCCACAAAGGGGTTACTGTAATGATAGCGATAGTTGACTACGGCTGCGGAAATCTGTTTTCCTTAAGCCGCTCTTTGGAATATCTGGGCATCGAAAGCAAGATTACCGGCTCGGCAGAGGAGATTGCCGCCGCCGACCGTGTGATTCT
>JAZRWZ010000083.1:0-1770 GCA_045599985.1 Acutalibacteraceae bacterium
CCTCGGCCCGTCTGTCGGTGCCTTCTGCGCTGAAACGGCTGAGGGTGAAAATAGCTGTTGTGGCCTCTTTGGCGGCGGAAAGGATTAAATCATCCGGCACATCGGGCTCCGGCACATGCATTCCGGCAAAGGTGTCATAGGTCATATCGTCACGCAGCTGGCAAAACTCCATGTTGTTAACAATACTCCAGTTATGCTCAATCTGCTCCTCTGTCAGCACATTCTTTTGCGCTTCCTTTACATAGGCTTTGTAGTAATCCAAAAGGGGAGCATAAACTTTTACGCGGTTTTCGGCTTCCTTTTGCGCAAATCCTTCAAAAATGCCGGCAATATAGGGGCAGTAAACATCGCCGCTGCCACCGCCGCCTTTGATGTATTCCACGGTGGCTTTGCCGAATAAGGCAACGGATTCACCGTTGGCAAGGGGAAGGGCGCTATTGTCGTTTTTCAGCAGCACGATGCCTTCGGCTGCGGCATTCCGGCTCACATCAATGTTCTCGCGGGATGCTGTCAGACGGGTGCCGTTTTTGCCCATGGGCAGGCAGGGCATATAACGAAATCTTCTGTATTTATCCATATTCTTTCTCCTTTTTTAAGGTTGAAAATATTATAACATATGTGATTTTGTTTGCAAGGGAAATGGTGCTTTTCGTTTGACCTCAAATGGGTGTTGTGCTATAATTTTTTTGAAAGAAGGTGAAGGTATGTTCACGGTTGTTCCGGATTATTATAAAGATTTTCACTGCATCGCCGGCAAGTGCCGTCACACCTGCTGCAAGGGGTGGGAAATTGATATTGATTCCGATTCATTGATAAGATTTCAGCGTGACGGAATAGGTCACATCAGCGAGGAGGGAGACCCTCATTTTATTCTTGATTCCGAGGAACGCTGCCCCTTTTTGAATCGGGAAAATCTTTGTGATTTGATTATTGAACACGGGGAGGGGTACCTCTGCCAGATTTGCCGGGATCATCCCCGCTTTCGCTCTTTTTGGGAAACAGGGGAAGAAATCGGCCTCGGTCTTTGTTGTGAGGCTGCCGCTGAGCTTGTTCTGAACCGGGACAATCCCATGGGTCTGTTATATTCCGATTCCGAAACAGGGTTATCCGTAACAGCTCAAACATTTTCAGAATCCTTGCCGGAGGATGAGGCAGAACTTTTCATGGTTAGAAATGATTTACTTTCAAAAGCAGTTTCTTTACCGAATCCAATTAAAAGATTCAGGGAATACCTTTTGTTCCGCCATGTTCCCAATGCGTTATATGATGACCGTTTGAAGGAGCGTGTAGCCTTTGCCGAGGAAACGACAAATATCATGTTGAAACGCTGGCAGGAGGATACAAACCGAACGGTTGCCGCCTTGTGTGCCATGGTTCGTGATTTTTCCGAGAATGTGGAATATGATGATGAGGCTTTGGACGAAATATTGGATGCAAGTGAACGGGAACGCAGAGAAATGATTAACGGTTATATCAAGTCTTTCAATCAATTATAAATAAAACAGTATCTTTCTCAAAAAAGCATCATATTGGTATTGACTTTTTCAAATCCCTATGATAAAATATCACCCGTCACAGCAGTTCCGATGTGATATGCGGGTATGGCGGAATTGGCAGACGCGTTAGATTCAGGTTCTAATGGTCGCAAGGCTGTGCAGGTTCAAGTCCTGTTACCCGCACCAGAAAAGAGCAAGTCGAAAGACTTGCTCTTTTCTTATCCAAGCCACAGGCTTGGTATATCATCCGCCGTCAGGCGGTATATCGTTAAAT
>JAZRWZ010000084.1:0-1933 GCA_045599985.1 Acutalibacteraceae bacterium
GGAGCGCAGAGCCAGACCAAACTTCCCTTCCTCAGGCATCAGCCCGACAGTCTTACCATCGTCACCCGCGAGCATAAGTTTGGAGTATTTATCTGACAAGCCGACCCCCTGCCAAGCTGCCTTAGTTTCATCAGAGTCAAAATTAACATACACTCTCAAGGCGGTGGCATACTGAACATTCACAATGCCACCATAATTCACGTTATGATTGCGCCCCTCACCAAGGGAAGAATCTATCAAAACTCGTTCAAATTCACCATGAGAAATAAGATACGCGACATCTTCTGCCTTCAATGTCAGAGTCACATAAAAAGTGAAATTAGCAGCCGAGAAATCCACACCGCCACCAGTTTGAAAGCTCGGTCTTTTGTTTTGATTAGCCACCAAACAACCATCATCACCGAAATCAATCTTCAGAGGATCCCCTGCAGTATTAGTGGCAGTTTTAACGTTCGTTACACCATTGATGACATAGGTGTTACCGAGCGTAAACGTAAGATCTTTCGTTGCGTCATCCACCACCGTCACCGTGGCGGCAACAGCGAAAGAGGAGCTCAGCAACAAGGCCGCAATCAGTTTTTTATGCATAAGCGTATAAGTTTTAATATTTCAGCTGCAACATCGGTGGAAGATATCCAAACCGACCAGCAGTCACGCGGGGAGTATACAGTATTTGGAATGCTGTAAGCGCTGAAAGGTTCTAACAATACATGAGTTAACAAAAACGCTAATGAGCGTATAACATTCAACGCCTTGAAAACGGCAAAAAGAAAAATGTTCACCATTGCTTTTGAAACTATTTTAGATTTGTTTGCACATAAACACATTGATGTTTAGGTTATTAAAAATGTTATTGAAAAACTAAACAATATCATAATGGTGATTTTTGTGGTGATATTTTTAAAGACAGTTATTATTTTTTCTTGTTACAGCATTCCAAATACTGTATGCGGGGGAGATACTGGGAGAAGGGGTGAAAAAAGTTGGAGGTTGTCCGTCTCCGCGTCTCGCTTTGCTCGCTTGCTTCCGTCTCCTCCCCTCACGGGCAGCGGAACGTGCAAAGTTCGTTCGTTCCTGCCTGTTCATTCCATGCTTCGGGGGGGTCGGCCAAGCGGATGCAGGGCGGGTGCGGAGCGGTGGCATAGCCGGGGCAACGCAGACGCAGATGGGCGGTCCACCGCCCGCGTTTCAAGGATTTGGTGAGAGGGGCGCTGAAATGAAAAACCTTTTTCTCCCCTGCCCCAAGGGTGCGGATATCCAGCTTCTTCCACGGCAGCACACAGGTGGTGGTGCCGTCCTCGTGCGTGAGCACAATCTCTGCCTGTTTGGGCTTGATAACAGGGGCAAAGCCCACGTTTTCCAAGCAAAGCTCCAGTTTCAGGCGTTTGTCGGAAAGAGCCTTGCGGTTGACCTTCGCCCCGCGCAGCACAAGGCGGTAGCCCAGATGGTCGGTGACGTATTTCAGACCGTCCTGCCCGTCATATTCCGAGCCTTGGCAATGGTAGGTGTCGGATTGCCACGCGCGGTGGACGCGCTGATTCCACTCGAAATTCAGATAAGTGGTGTGGGTAACGGGAGCCTCCCCCGACAGAAACGCCACCGTGTTGAACGCCCCCTGCGCGGCACCGCTTGCATCGGCCACCGCCTCGCCGCCGTAAAAGGTGCGGGTGCCCGCTTGGCTCAACCACGCCACCCCCGCCGCACGCGGCACGGCGGCAAAGGTGCCTAAGTCGGAGGAAGAGCCGAGGTAGCCGTCATTGAACATACCCACGCGCAGGGCGTTGCGCCCCTTGCTCTTCATGGCGGCGGTGTAGGCGGGGGAGGAACCGTCCAGCGTTGGGGGCTCCCGCAGCCCCAGCCACCCCGCAACGTATTGCGGCGTGCGAACATTGACGGTAAGGGTGGGCGGCACGGCGGCAAGCAGCGTGTCCAA
>JAZRWZ010000085.1:0-5630 GCA_045599985.1 Acutalibacteraceae bacterium
GGTGTTGGCGCCGCAGGCGCAAAGGCAGCCAAGGGCAAACACAAGAGCCATTACAACAGCTACGATTTTAACGGTGTTTTTCATATTTTTGCTCTCCTTTTCTTAATTGATAAAAAAGCAAGGTTCATTATAGCATCCATAATTGATAAAAGTCAATGCCATTCATCCGATTTTGTGCATAATATTGCGCTTTTTTCACAGTTTTTCCAATATTGATTTGAAATCTTCAAAGAAATCGGCGGTAAAACTCATTTTTTCACCGGTTACGGGATGAATAAATGTGCACCGGCGGCAGTGCAGAAGCTGATGCCCCACCTCCGGCAGGCAGTCACCGTACATGTTATCCCCCGCCAGCGGGTGGCCGATGTGAGCCATGTGCACGCGAATCTGGTGGGTGCGCCCCGTTTCCAAATTGAGTCGTATGAGAGTGAAACCTTCAAAACGCTGCTCCACCGTCCAGTGGGTAACGGCAGGCTCCACGCCCAGCTCCTCGGAGCAGGCCCGCAGGGTCTTCATGGGGTCGGGCCGGTAGATGGGAACGCTGACGGTGCCGCAATCCGGCAAATCGCCCTGCACCAGTGCCACATATTCTTTTTCCACCGTGCCGTTGAGCTTTGAGGCCGCGTATTTGTTGAGGGCACACACCACCGTGCCGCTGGTGCCTTTATCCAGACGGCCGACGGCGCGAAAGGAGCCGCTCTGCCCTTTTTCCATAAGATGGGCGGCAACGGCGTTGGCCAGTGTATCCCCCTGATGGTTGTGGGTGGGGTGCATGGCCATGAACGGGGATTTGTTGATGACCATCACATCGCTGTCCTCATACAGAATATCCAGCGGCGCGGCAATGGGAACGGGGGTTTCACCCGTGTCGGGCACACAGATTGCCACGGTGCTGCCCGCTTTAAGCAAATCAACGGTGCGCAGGGGGCTGCCGTCCATGGTGATGCCGTTTTCCACCCGCTTGAGCTTGCCAATCAACCGGGAGGAAACGCCGCAGCGGCTGCGCAGAAAGGTGATGGCTTTTTTGCCGTCATATTCGGGGGGAACGGTGAAGGACAAAACCCGGGGCATAAAGGAACCTCCTTTCCCGGCTATGATAGATGAAAAGCAAACGGGCCGCCGCAGGGGCGACCCGTAATAAGGCTGAAATGGGGCTTGAATCAAAGAGCAAACTTGGCTTTGCCGTCGCAGCCGAGAACGTCTTTAATCTTGTGCTCAACCATGCCCTGAATGGCATCACGGGCGGGAGCAAGATATTTTCTGGGGTCGAAGTCGGCGGGGTTGTTGGCAAAATGCTCTCTCACGGCGGCGGTCATGGCAAGACGAAGGTCGGAGTCGATGTTGATCTTGCAGGCAGCGTGCTCGGCAGCCTTGCGCAGCTCGCTCTCGGGGATACCGATGGCGTCATCAAGGTTACCGCCGTTGGCGTTGATCATCTTAACGAATTCCTGAGGAACGCTGGAGGAACCGTGAAGAACGATGGGGAAGCCGGGAAGACGCTTGGAAACTTCTTCCAGAATGTCAAGACGAAGCTTGGGATCCTGACCGGGCTTGAACTTGAAAGCGCCGTGGCTGGTGCCGATGGCGATGGCAAGGGAGTCAACACCGGTGCGGGTAACGAAATCCTCAACCTCTTCGGGCTTGGTGTAGGAGGAATCCTCGGCGGAAACGTTAACCTCATCTTCTACACCGGCCAGAGTGCCGAGCTCGCCCTCAACCACTGCGCCGTGGGCGTGGGCATACTCAACAACCTTTTTGGTCAAAGCAATATTCTCTTCGTAGGGCTTGCTGGAACCGTCAATCATAACGGAGGTAAAGCCGCCGTCAATGCAGCTCTTGCACAGCTCGAAGCTGTCGCCGTGGTCAAGGTGAAGCACGATGGGCAGACCGCTGGTTTCGCAGGCGGCCTCAACAAGCTTTACAAGGTAGGTGTGGTTGGCGTAAGCTCTTGCGCCCTTGGAAACCTGAAGAATCAGGGGGGCTTCCAGCTTTTCGCCGGCCTGAACGATACCCTGGATGATTTCCATGTTGTTTACGTTGAAGGCACCAACGGCATAGCCGCCGTTGTAAGCGTGTTCAAACATTTTTTTGGTGGTTACGAGTGGCATATAGAATTCCTCCTATCCATAATTTACCGAAAGTATTATACAATCCCGAAGGACTGTTGTCAACTTGAATTTCTTTGTATGACGGCCCGATTATGACCGGGGAGCCTGCATGGCTTTTTCGGCTTTGGCGGCCCATTTGGCGATTTTGAGGGTATCGTACTGCGGGGGAATGCTGATGGCTGCTGCGGCGGCTTTCAGACCCTTGACGATGTAGGAGAGCAGACTGCCGATAAAGCGGCGGTTGGCAAACAAAGCGGCGGGCTTATGCAGCAATTCCTCCAAAGGAATTTCACGGATGTTGCCGCTGAACAGGGCATAAATATCCTCATCGGTTACGGCGCCCGACTCAATGAATTGCTTCAATTCCCCGTTGTCGGTGGCCAGAAGCCCTCTCTTGACCCAGTCAAGCAGGTAACACACGGCACCGATATTGCGGTAATACTTGACCTGATAATCCCAAAGAGCGTTCATATCCACGCTGTCGGCCTTCAGAAGAGACTCCGCCAGCATCTGCCCCGCCCGCAGGGAGTTCTCCACACCGCTGCCCATGACGGGAATGGTCATGAAGGCGGAATCGCCGATGGCCGTGTAGCCCGGGTAGGAAAAGCGGGTGAGGGGGTAACGCACGGGAATGGGTGTTTCGGCACAGCGGTTGTCGATAACGGTATCGATAATGGGGTTATCCATTTTGAGGTGAGCGTAAAGCTGATTGAAGCTGTTCAAATCCATTTTGCCTATCATGCCCACCAGCACGTTCAGCTCGCCGGAGGGCTCCACGCCGCACCATGAAATGCTCTTTTTGCCCTGATATTTGAGGTACATCCTGAACCTGTCTTTTTCCGCGGGAAGGGGGAAGTCGGGCACCTGACGGTAAATGCCGCGGTAAACATTGAATACCTCGTCCTCTTCGGGCATGGCCTGAATGCCCGCACGCAGGGGCAGGGAGGCACGGAAGGGGGAATTCATGCCCGAGGCATCAATCACAAGGTCGGCGGCAATATCCTTGCCGTTTACCGTAACGCCGGTAACGGCGGTGTTGCTGAAGGTCAGCTTTTTTACCTTGGTTTCAAACTCGAATTTCACGCCTTTTTCTTTGGCAAAGGCCACCAGCCGGGCGGAAAGGGTGCGGCGGTTTACCGACCAGTCCATGCTTTCCTCCGGGGAGCGGATGAAAAGGCCCGCTTGGGTTTCGGGGCCGATGAAGGTAGGGGCGTAGCCCTTGAAGGAATCCGCGGGCACGGGGATTTCCAAGTCCTCAAAAAGGCGCACACTTATGCCGTCAAACCAGTCGGGGGCCAGAGTATCCTCCGCCTGCTTTTCGTAAACGGTCACATCCCAGCCCTTTTCGGCCAGCAAAGCACCGGCGCGCAGGCCGCCCTGACCCGCGCCGATTATGATGATTTTTTTCATATGTATCTTCCTCTTTTCACACACAGATGAGGTCAACCAGAGGTGCCTCCACATAGGCTGCCAGATCGGCAGGAGAGAGGCACACGGTTTCGCCCCGCATCCCTGCGCTGATGTATATTTTGTCGTAGAGAATGGCGGTCTCGTCAATGGCAGTGGGGAATTTCTTCTTCATCCCGATGGGTGAACAGCCCCCGCGGATGTAGCCCGTGGTGCCGAGCAAATCCTTGACATGAAGCATTTCGATTTTTTTCTCTTTGAACTGTTTGGCGGCTTTCTTTAAATCCAAAGCCTCATGCACGGGAATGCAGCACACGCCGATACCGTTTTTCTCCCCCTTGAACACAAGGGTCTTGAACATCTGCTCGGGGGGAATGCCCATTTTGGCTGCCGCCGTATCCCCGGAAAGGTCGCTTTCGTCTACCTCATATTCCAGCGTTTCAAAGGGGATGCCTGCCGCCTCCAGCAGACGCATTACATTTGTTTTGACCATGGCTTCAAATCCTTGCTATTCTGAAAGTGAATGTGTAGGTTTTGCCGCATTTTACCTTGTAGGGCTTGTGCAGGTAGGCACAGCCGGGCATATCGCCGCCCACGCCGCGCTGGGCACCGTCAAGGCAAAGGGTGATGAAATTATCGGGCTTCAATTCATACAGATGACGGGCCCTGTCGATTTTTTCGGGGGTGTAGTAGCCTGCGTTGAAGCCGAAGGGGATATCAAGGGCATCTATGCGGATTCCGAAGCCGTCACGGCTCTTGAAAGTCAGCTGCCGCACATCGCAGCGGTGGCCGTTCTCCTGCGGGCGCATATAGCGGTGCTCCAATTCGGAAACACGGCTTTGATACAGGCCGATGGCGGAGCCGGTTTTGCGGTCACAGTAATTTTCCCACGGGCCTCTGCCGTACCACGAAACCGTATCCAGCTCGCTGTTGATGCCAAGGCGTACGCCCACCTTCAGCATGGGCAGCATCAGGCCCATGGCGCTGTGCTTTACGGTGACCTCGCCGTTGGGGGAAAAGGTGTAAACCGTGGTGACCCCGGCGGTGAAGGGGCTCAGCCAGTTGACGGTAACCTTCACGCCCTGCTGTGTGGACTCCGCATGCACACGGGAGGCGGCGGTAAGGGCGGTGGCTTCCTTCCAGCGGTAAAGGGGATGAACGGCTGCCACAAAGGGGGCAAAATTCAGGTAGCCCCGGTCGTTATCCGTCAAGGGGCGGAAAAAGTCCGGCCGCAGGGGAGAGGCGCTGTTGATGACTTCGTTTTCGCCGTATTGCAGGGAAACGAGGGCACCGCCCTCCAGACGGGCCGAGAATCCCTCACCGCGAATCTTCACGGCGGAGCCGGCTTTCAGGTATTGCAATTCGCCCTGTGCCTTGTGAACGGGGGCGGCGCTCATTTCACGCAGCATAATCTGGCCGAAGGTGACATCGCTGCCTGCCTTTGCCCAGGGTTTATCCGTTTTGAGAACGAAGGTAACGGTCAGAATCAGTTCGCCCTGCGCCTCAAAATCGGCAAGGGTGAAGGGCAGGGTAATCACTTTTTCGGACATGGGGGGCACATCAAGATTTTCCTCGGTGCCGCTCTTTACCGTTTCGCCGCCGCAGGTGACGGCCCAGCGGATGGCGTAATCATCGGTGCCGATAAAGAGATTTTTATTTTTGATGAGTACCTTGCCGTTGGCGGCATCGGCATCCCGTGCCTCCAGATTGTCGTATACTTTCTTTACTTCATAGTAGGAGGGGTGAGGCTGACGGTCTGCGCCGATGATGCCGTTGGCGCAGAAGTAATAACTGGTGGAGCCCTCGTCAAAGTCGCCGCCGTAAAGCCATTTTTCGGTGCCGTTTTCCACCTTGCGGATGGACTGGTCAACATAGTCCCAGATGAAACCGCCGCACATGTGGTCATGGCTCTCAAACACATCCATATATTCCTGGAAGTTGCCCAGGCTGTTTTCCATGGCGTGGGCATATTCACAATAAATCACGGGCTTGTCGGCGTATTCCTCCGCACGGATGGGCTTGTTATCGGCAGCCAGTATGTTGGCAACATTGTCGTAAAGAGTTGTGCGGACTTCCTCCTGCTCCTTAAGTTTTTTCACCATGCCCTCAACGGGG
>JAZRWZ010000086.1:0-10337 GCA_045599985.1 Acutalibacteraceae bacterium
TGAAAATTCACGGCGGGTCGGAAGCATAGGATGTGTAATCAGTCCTTTTTGGCTGCTGCGCGGCGGAAGGCCTTACCGATTTCAAACACGGGAACCGTCGAAAGTGCCAAACCGGCGGAAATCAGGAGCTCCTTGATCTCAAAGGTGCCGGGCTCAATGTCAAATACGGTGCACAGGCCGGGAATATAGATAGCAGCCAGCGTCGGGGCAGTTTTGACTGCTCAGGCAGCCACAAGCCACCAGTTCAGGTTCTTGAGCATACCCTTGGAGAAGATGGAGCCGGTGCGGGAGCGCATGTTGATGGCGCACATCATCTCGGCAAAGTTTACGGTCAGGAATGCCATGGCCATGGCGTTGGGGCAGGAGGATTCGGCACCGGTCAAAATGAATTTCCAGGAGCCGTTCTCAAGGAAGAAACCGATGGCGTATGCCGCGATTTCAACAATGGCCAGGTAAATACCCTGCCACACCATGTCAAGACCTGCGCCGCCGGAGAAAATGCTGTCTTCGGTGGAGCGGGGCTTTCTCTTCATCAGGTTGCCCTCTGCCTTTTCCATACCCAGTGCAAGGCCGGGCAGGGAGTCGGTAACCATGTTGACCCACAGCAGATGAACGGCACCCAGAATATTGAAGTTCAGGATGGAGGCGATGAACATAATCAACACCTCGGACAGGTTGGTGGAAAGCTGGAACTGAAGCACCTTGCAAACGTTGTCGTAAATCTTACGGCCTTCTTCAACAGCGTTAACGATGGTGGCAAAGTTGTCGTCTGCCAGAACCATATCGGCAACGCCCTTGGTAACATCCGTCCCGGTAATACCCATGCCGATACCAATATCGGAGGCCTTGATGGAGGGTGCGTCATTCACGCCGTCACCGGTCATGGCGGTAACCATGCCTCTGGCCTTCCAGGCCTTTACGATGCGGGTCTTATGCTCGGGCTGAACGCGGGCATATACGGAGTATTTGGTAACCTCTTCCACCAGTTCTTCGTCACTGAATTTATCCAGCTCCGCACCCATGATGGCCTGAGCGGCATCGCTGATGATACCAAGCTCTTTGCCTATGGCAACGGCGGTATCCTTGTGGTCACCGGTAATCATGATGGGGGTGATGCCGGCGCCGCGGCATTCGGTAATGGCATCCTTAACCTCGGGGCGCACGGGGTCAATCATTCCCGTAAGACCAACGAACACAAGCGTATTTTCCAGTGTCTCGGAGTCAAAATCACCGGGAAGGGCATCGTAATGCTTCAAAGCAACGGCAAGCACACGCAGTGCCTTGTCGGCCATGCGCTTGTTGTCGGCGGCAATGCGGGCACGGAATGCATCATCCATGGGCACGATTTCGCCGTTAACCAAAGCGTAGTCGCAGCGGCCGATTACCACGTCGGGTGCGCCCTTGGTGTACTGCACCACGCCCTCGGCGGTCTGATGTACGGTGGACATCATCTTACGGCCGGAATCAAAGGGAGCCTCGCCCACACGGGGGTTGGCCTTCACCAAATCATTTTTGCTCATGCCCAGCTTATAGGCGTAGGCAACCAGAGCAGCCTCGGTGGGTTCACCGGTCACGGTGCCTTTATCGTCGATTTCGGCATCGCAGCAAAGGGCCATGGCGGTGGCAATCAGGTTTTCGTTGTCGCCGAAGTGGTCAACAACGGTCATCTTGTTCTGGGTCAGGGTACCTGTTTTATCGGAGCAGATAACCTGGGTGCAGCCCAGAGTTTCAACGGCGGTAAGCTTGCGGATAAGCGCCTGACGCTTACTCATGGCAGTAACGCCGATGGACAGAATAATGGTAACAACGGCGGGCAGACCCTCGGGAATAGCGGCAACGGCAAGGGCCACGGCGGAGATGAACACATCCAGAATGATGTTGACAACGCCGTTGCTTTCGCCGCCCATTACAAGGTTTTCAACAAGGCCTACGATAAATACCACAATGGAGATGCCAAGCACAAGCTTGGTGAGGAACTTGGAAAGCTCGCCCATCTTCTTCTGCAAAGGAGTCTGCTCCTTTTCGGCCTCGGAAAGAGCGTCGGCAATCTTGCCCATCTCGGTATCCATGCCTATGCCGGTAACCACGGCCTTACCGCGGCCGTAAACCACGGTGGAACCGCTGTAAATCATGTTTTTGCGGTCACCCAGAGGCACATCGGCATTGGCATCCCTGCAATTAAGGATATCAACCAGCTTGGTAACGGGCACGGATTCGCCGGTCAGGGCAGCCTCTTCCACCTTCATGGAATAGGACTCGATAATGCGGCAGTCGGCGGGCACGGCGTCGCCGGCCTCAAGCAGCACAACGTCGCCCACGGTGATATCTTCACTCTTGATAACAACCATTTCACCGTCGCGAAGCACCTTGCTGGTGGCGGCGGTCATCTGCATCAGGGCCTCCATGGCGGCCTCGGCCTTACCCTCCTGCACAAGGCTCATGATGGTGTTGATAATAACCACCACCAGAATAACGAGCACATCCGCAAAGTCGGATACCTTGGGACTGCCGTGGCTTTCCACCACAGTCACGACCCCCTGAATCACGGCGGCAACCAAAAGCATGATGATCATGGGGTCAGCCAAAGAATTGATAAACTTCTTGAACAGGCTTTCCTTTTCAGCTTCTTTGAGCTTGTTTTTGCCGTTTTCGGCAAGGCGCTTTTCGGCCTCGGCGGAGGAAAGGCCCTTTTCGGTGCTTTTTACTTCGCTGAAAACAGACTCAACTGACTCGAGGTAATGCTTCATAGTCATTTCCTTCCTTTGTTCTCACAGAGTTCTGTTTGCGGGGAACCGTTCGCCGGGGCAAAAACGAGCTGCGGCATCTGCTTTTACGCCGCTGTTTTTTCGGCACATAAAAAAGGCCTTTGACAGAAACCTGACGCTTCTGTCAAAGGTCTTGCTTCCAAAACAAGGGCGCCTGCCAGGTGAAGGCCACCGGCTGTTGACAGGCCGCAAAGGTTGTTGCCTTTTAGCTACTCCCCTTTAACGGTCTAAACATAACACACTCCGCAGGGTTTGTCAATCTTTATTTTTTTCGTACAAATCACGGCAAAGGCGTATAAAAATGGCGCAGCTCCAGCCCTGCTCCACGCTGCCCAGCCCCTCGCCCGTTTGGGAGTTGAACAGCTCGTGCAGTTCTCCGTCCTTCACAAGCATCCGGTACAGGCGCAGGGAGGCTTCCCTTGCCTGTTCCTCATAGCCGTGGTTCGTCAGCAGCTCCAGCATCAGCCGGGCAACGGGCAGCCATGTGGGGCCCCGCCACCAGCTTGCCGCCTCATAGCAGCTTTCGCCGTAGCCGATACTGGGGAAGGGAATATCACCGAAAAGATGAGTGGGATTAAGCAGGTATTTCCGAATCATCCCATCCGTTTTCTCTTTTGAAAGCGGAACCCCCGCCCACAGGGGTAAAAGGTCGGAGGAGGCCACAATGGTGACCCGCTCCATGGTATCCGGCATCAGGTCAAAGAACAGACCCGCCTCCTCGTCATAAAGGAGTTCCACCATAAGTGCGGCAAAGGCATCTGCCTTTTGCTGCCAATAATTCGCCTTTTCGGTTTCGTCAATCATCCGGGCAAGCTCTGCCGCGGCGCGCATCTGATTGAGCAGATAGCTGTTCATATCCACCGAAATGGTGGTACCGTTATCAAACCGGGGCGAGTCATCCTGCCCTGTTTCCAGCCCGTGGGGGCAGCAAATCAACCCGCAGGGAGTCATGCGCTGGCACAACCACCAACGGTTATTTTTCTCCAATGAGGGCAGCATGGTGCGGATAAACTCCTTATCCCCCGTCTGCTTTGCCAGCCGCAGGGCGGCCCAGCCCACCAAAGCGGGTTGAGTGTAGTGTGGGCGGCTCCATGTGGAACAGTTGAACTGGCCGTATTTGCCGTCTGCCCTCTGGGTAGCCGCCAAACAGAGCAGAGAATCCGCCGCCAGGGCGGGATTCATCACCTCATAGGCCAGATTCTGGAAGCAGCTGTCCCACAAAAAATGGGTGGGATATGTTCCTCTGTTGGGAAAGGAGGAAATATAGCCCCGCAAATTGCCCTGCGCCTCTGCCAGATTCTGCAGCAGGCCGCCAATGGCGCGGGCCGCCAGCTTTGCCTCGGCCTCGGTGGGCAAATCCAGTTCCAGATTTCTCAGCATATCCCTGACCCACGCCTCACAAAGGGCTTTGGCATCTTTTGTATTTTCGGGAGCGGATTGCACGTTCTTCTTCAGCCGCTCCTCGTCAATCTCCAGCGCCTCCATGGCAAAAGCCACCGTTACACGGCCGTTTTGCGGCAGAATGCGCAGTTCCTTTTCCGAGGATTCCATCACACCGCTTTTCACCGATACACCCACCCCTATGGGTACGGTCTCATCGGGATCACGGTCATCGCAATTCAGGCAATAGCCGTGGTACAGCAGCGTATTTTCCACTTCCTCCGTTTTCCAGAAGTTCACCAGCTTATCGCTGTTTTCGGCAAACAGGGTTACAGGCAGGGTCGATTCAATCAAAAAAGAATCCGCCCCGTAAAAGGCGCACTCCGCCTTCTCCGCCCCTTCGCCGAACACAAGGCAGCAAAAGTCGGAATCGTTCTGATTAAAAGCAGCCTTAAAGTCGGCAAGGCGGTTCCACACCGCGCGGGAGGCACGGTTATAGTTGAGAAACAGCTCCCCTATCCCCTGCTCACCCCGGCGTGCGCAAAGGCCGATGGTGGAATTCAAAGGGCTGTATGATTCCTGCCTGTTTTTGTACTCGCTGTTTCGGTTGAGCCACGGCAGCACGGTATTGACATCCAGTTTCACGAAAGCACTCCCTTACTTAATATACCGTTATTTTACACCCTTCGGCTCACCCCGTCAATGTTTTCGCCCTTTTGTTGCCCGCTTCGTGAATAATCCTTGACAAACGCCGCCGAAGCGGGTAAGATAGCAGTTAGCAATGACTAACCGCAGGAGGAAAAAGGGATGAACCTCAGGGAACTGGAACCGGGCAAAAGTGCCGTTATCAAAACCGTAGGGGGCGAAGGCGCCCTGCGGCAGCATTTCTTGGACATGGGTGTGATTCCCGGTGCAACAGCCACTTTGATTAAATATGCCCCTATGGGCGACCCCATGGAATTGCGCATTCACGGCTATGAATTGACCCTCCGGCTGGCCGATGCCGAAAAAATCGGAATCGAGCCCGCCGCTCCCGACAAAGAGGAAATAGAAGAACCCAAGGGTGTTCCGCCTCACGCCCCCCACCCCGGTCTGGGCGAAACGGGCATATTCCACACCAAGGCGGAGGAAAACCCTCTGCCCAAGGGTACGGTGCTCACCTTTGCACTGGCCGGCAACCAGAACTGCGGCAAAACCACTCTGTTTAATCAGCTTACCGGCTCCAACCAGCATGTGGGCAATTTCCCCGGCGTTACCGTAGACAGAAAAAGCGGTGCCATCCGGGGTTATCCCGACACCGAGGTCACCGACCTGCCCGGCGTATACTCCCTTTCCCCCTACACCGCCGAGGAGGTTGTTTCCCGCCAATTCATCATAGACGAAAAGCCTTTGGGCATCATAAATATCGTGGATGCCACCAACATCCGCCGCAGCCTTTACCTGACCATGCAGCTGATGGAACTGAATATTCCCATTGTGCTGGCTCTCAACATGATGGATGAGGTGCGGGGCAACGGCGGCTCCATCGACATCAACCGCATGGAGCAGATTCTGGGCATTCCCGTGGTGCCCATCTCCGCCTCAAAAAATGAGGGCGTGGATGAGCTGGTTCGCCACGCGGTGCACATCGCCCAGTATCAGGAGCATCCGGGCCGCACGGATTTTTGCGACAAGGATAAAAACGGCGGCGCGGTTCACCGCTGCCTTCACGGCATTATGCACCTGATTGAAGACCACGCCGAGGAGGCCGGCATTCCCTTGCGGTTTGCCGCGGGAAAAATCGCGGAGGGAGATACCGCCATTGCCGAGGCACTTCACCTGACGGAGAACGAAAAAGAGATGGTGGAGCACATCGTCTGCCAGATGGAGGAGGAACGGGGCCTTGACCGCGCTGCCGCCATTGCGGAAATGCGCTTTTCCTTTATTAAAAAGCTGTGCGATGAAACCGTGGTGAAGCCCCGCCAAAGCAAAGAACACCTGCGCAGCCAAAAAATAGACAAGCTGCTGACGGGCCGATTCTCCGCCATTCCCGCCTTTATCGGCATCATGGGGCTTGTGTTCTGGCTCACCTTCGGCGTTGTGGGTGCCTTTTTGCAGGATTTGCTGGCACAGGGCATCGGTGCCCTTACCGATTTGGTTGACAAAGGCCTGACCGCCTTTGGGGTGAACGAGGTCATCCACTCTTTGGTGATAGACGGCATCTTTACGGGCGTTGGCTCCGTCATCAGTTTTTTACCTATCATTGTAATTCTGTTTTTCTTCCTCTCCATGCTGGAGGACAGCGGCTACATGGCCCGGGTGGCCTTTGTTATGGATAAACTGCTGCGCAAAATCGGCCTTTCCGGGCGCAGCATTGTGCCCATGCTCATCGGCTTCGGCTGCACGGTGCCGGGAGTAATGGCCAGCCGCACCCTGCCCAGTGACCGTGACCGAAAAATGACTATCATGCTCACCCCGTTTATGAGCTGCACGGCTAAGCTCCCCGTTTACGGCTTTTTCACCGCCGCCTTCTTCCCCCGTTACAGCGGGCTTATCATGGTGGGGCTTTATGCTTTGGGCATTCTCATAGGCATTCTCACGGCTCTGATTTCCAAGGGCACCGTCTTCAAAGGCGAGGCCGTTCCCTTTGTGATGGAGCTGCCCAATTACCGTATGCCCGGTGCCAAAAATGTGGCTCACCTTTTATGGGACAAGGCCAAGGACTTTTTACAGCGGGCCTTCACCGTTATTTTCATCGCCTCCATCATCATCTGGTTTTTGCAGAGCTTTGATTTCCGCCTGAATCTTGTCAGTGATTCCAAAGACAGCATTCTGGCGGCCTTCTCCGGGCTGATTGCCCCCATATTCAAACCTTTGGGCTTCGGTGAATGGCAAATCTCCACCGCCCTGATTGCGGGCTTCATGGCAAAAGAGAGCGTGGTTTCCACCCTGACCGTACTGTACGGCGGTGCCGCCGTGCCGCTGGCGCTCTCCTCCGTGGGCGCTCTTCTGGTGTTCTGCCTGCTTTATACCCCCTGCGTGGCGGCCATCGCCTCCGTCAAACGCGAGCTGGGCGGCAAATGGGCCGCAAGTGTGGTAATCGGGCAATGCGCCATTGCGTGGCTCTGCGCTTTTCTGGTAAAAACCGTTTTGACTTTACTGGGAGTATAACAAATGAATCTTGCCGAAATCATCGTAATCGCTTTGATTGTGATTGCCGTCGCGGCAGCAGTCATCTCCATCATCCGTCACCGCTCCCGCGGCTGCGGAGGGTGCACATGCTGCAGCGGATGCAGTGACTGCAGTAACTGCCCCAACAAAAAATAAATGCTGTTTTTACGAGGTATCATAATACATTTATGATGCCTCGTTTTTTTGCTGTCCTTTCACGGCAGCAGCCGACCTTTCTTTGCGGTATTCGCAAAGCAATCTGCGGCGTGAGAAAGCAAAAATTATCGAATTTCAATAATTTTGTTATTGACAAACGATAATCCCGGTGCTATATTGTGTTCAAACCGAATCAGGAGGTAATCCCATGAAATACAGTAAAGTCTCCGCAAAGCTCTCCCTTTCCATTTGTATTTTTTCCTGCGCAGCTCTAATCGCGATGACCATAACCTTCCCGGAATTTTTCAGATGGCTTTATTTTTCTTACCACGACCCCGCTGCCGACACCATGCTGCCGGGAATCTATAAAACCGTTGCTACCGCCTTCTACTGCTGCGTGCCCTTTGCCGCCGCGGCGCTCTACATGCTCATCCGCCTTTTAATCAATATCATTCACGAAAAAATCTTTACCAGAGCCAATGTGCAGTTTTTCCGTTTTGTTTCGTGGTGCTGCTATGCGGTGGCCCTCATAACCCTGATTTTCGGCCTTCGCTATCCCCTGCTTGAAATCATTACCTTTACCATGGCTGTGGTGGGCACCCTGCTCAGGGTGGTGAAAAACATCATGCACGCCGCCGTGGAAATCAGTGAAGAAAACGAATTGACTATTTAAAGGGTGATTGAATTGATTGTTGTAAATCTTGATTTAATGCTTGCCAAAAATAAAATGACCGCCGCCGAGCTTTCGGAAATCATCGGCATCACGCAGGCAAACCTTTCCATACTGAGAACCGGCAAAGCAAAGGCCGTGCGCTTTTCCACTTTGGAAGCCATATGCGAGGTGCTGCACTGCCAGCCGGGCGACATTCTTGAATACAGGAGGTAATGATGATGAATGAAGAAACCGTAAAGAATACCATCCCCGAAAACACCCCTTCGGAAAATGCCGGATATCCCCTGCCCGGCAATCCCTCAGGCCCCTATATCCCGGGAAGGTACAAAACCGAAAAATTCTCTTTTTCCTCCGGGAATAAGGACACCCTCTTTGCCGCCGTGTTCATTATCGGCACCTTCATCGGTGTTTCGTGGGGGCTTATGGGCGGCTTTCGCATAGGGTTTTCCGTTGCCCATATTCTCGCCCTGATTGCAGGTAGTTTTTACTTTGCCAAAAAAGGAACCCGCCCCGGTGTGTTCGGCATTGTCTGCGGTGTTCTTTCCCTGCTTTGTGCCGTGCCGTTTGCCGTCACCTCCGATGTTACCGTTCGCGGCTTCAGTGCCCTTGCGGCGGTGATGCTCGAATGGATGTGGTTCGCCTCCCTTTCCGGCAAAGGAAAAACCGAGGGCGACCTGGGCCTTGCTCAACTGCTGCTCGGCTGCTTTTTCCACGGCTTTTCCGACATGCCCGCATCCCTCAAATCCATTGTAAAGGGTACAGGCACCAAAAACAGAAATTCCATAAGAGGCATCGCCGGGGTGCTGTGCGCCATCCCCGTGCTCTGCATTGTGGTTCCCCTGCTTGTCAAATCCGATGCCGCATTCGAGGGCCTTGTTTCAAGTTTTATTCCCAACCCCGCCAATCTTGTGGTTGATATTATTTTAACTTTGATATGCGCACCATTTATCATCGGCTTTGCCGCCTCCCTCAGATACAGGGAAAAATCCGCATTATCCTTCCGGGAGCCCAAGGGAATCGACACCGTTTTTCTCTCCTCGTTTTTCGGCGTGATTTCCCTGTGCTACCTTGTTTATCTCTTCTCCCAGACGGCCTATTTCTTCAGCGCATTTTCGGGCTTACTGCCGGAGGGGTACAAATTCACCGCTGCCGAATATGCCCGCCGGGGCTTCTTTGAGCTTTGCTGCATTGCGGGAATCAACCTTGCCCTCATTTTCCTGATGATTATCCTTTCCAAAAAGAATGACGGGAACCTGCCCGCCGTGCTGAAGGGCTTCGGCTGCTTCACGGGCGTGTTTACTCTCGCGATTATCGCAACCGCCCTTTCCAAAATGGTGCTGTATATCAACCGTTTCGGCATGACGGTGCTTCGTCTGGGCACAAGCGCTTTCATGGTGTTCACCGCCGTGGTGTTTGTGGCCGTTATTCTTCGCTGCTTCTCGAAAAAAATAAAAATACTCCACACCGCGCTGATTACCGCCTCCGTCATTCTCATTGCACTGGGAGCGGTGAATATGAAAGCCGTGGCCGCCAAGTACAACTATAACGCCTATGTCAGCGGAAAGCTGACCAAAATCGATACCGATTATCTTGCCACCCTGGGTGAAGAGGGCGCACCCTACCTGATCAAACTGCTGGAGGATGAAACCTACTCGGAGAAAGCCCGCCTCGGCCTTTATGATGTCGTTTCCATGATGTACGACGGAACCGACAGCGACGAGATTTTCTACATCCCGGGCGAAAAAGTATACACCGATTTCTCTCAAAGCGGCGCCTCCAGAAGAACCGCCTACGCCGAGCTTGACAAGCTGATAAAGAAAGACCGACATTTGTTCAGTGACATTGATAAATTGATGGAAAAGTATTGGGAAGAATGCCCCATAGAATACACGGAGGAATATGATTCCGCAGAATACACAGAAGAAATCGCTCCGTAAATAAAGACAAAAAGCACAAAGGGCTGTGACGAATGAATTCGTCACAGCCCTTTTTCATACAATTATGTCGGTGGCAAAAGCCGTTAAATCTTCATAGCCACATCGTAGGCGCGCCAGATAACGGAGCGCAGGTTGCCGATGGCAAGGCAGTCACCCACAAGGTAAACATTCTTGCCGCCCTCTTTGGTAAGAGGCTGAGGAATGTAGCCGACACAGCCGAGAACGGAATCGCAGGGGATTTCGAAGGCCTTGCCGTTCTTATCCTTGCAGACAACG
>JAZRWZ010000087.1:0-4000 GCA_045599985.1 Acutalibacteraceae bacterium
GCAAAAAGAGCAGCCAGCATATTAAATAATTCAACAAAAAGTGCGGCTAAATTTCTCATCAAATCCATAAACTGATCCAACAAAGATGAAGAAGAAGATGAACCGCCTGAACCGCCGGGATTGTCACCGGAAGGCGTATCGCCGCCCGAGGGAACATCTATGCCGGGATTGCCGCCGGAGGGATTGTCATTCCCGCCGGTAGGCGTATCGCTGCCGGAGCCGGAATTATCAATTACGGTTACAAGGCAAGTCGCAGTGTGGGTGTAGGACTGAACTGCCTGCTGTGTGGCCACTTCAACCTTAACGGTGGCGGTAATCGTTGCAGTACCTTTACCAACCGCCTGCACTTTGCCGGCGGCATCCACTGCAGCAACAGCAGAATCGGTAGAGGAAAAAGTTACCTCGCCGGGAGTACCGTTGCCGTAAAGGGAATTTACGGCATCACTGCTGACCACATAGGACAAAGCTGCTGAATCATTCTTGTTAAGCGTCATGGAAGAGGTAGAGAGCGCAAGAACGGGTGTGGTGACATAAGGATTGGGAATGTACCAATAACTTCTGTCAACATTGCCGGAGATACCGAATACAGAACCTTTCGAGGTGTATTGCCACATTTCATAATTGCCGGTATAGGTGGGGGTAGAGTGGTATTCGGCAAGCCAGACGCCGTAACGAAGCCCTGAGGCGTTCATCAAATCATTCAGTGAAAAAGCGTTGGCGTAAACCATGGCGGTGTAACCCTGCTGACTAACTTTATCGCAGAAGGCATTGCACATGGCCGTTACTTCTGCTTTGGAAAGTTTGGCATTATACAAGCGGCCGGTGTATCCACCGTTTTTCTCGGCATACTCGAAGTCAAAAGCAACGGGAAGAGCTATGTTCAGGCCTTTCATGGCATCTAAAGTGAACTGAGCCTCAGCCTCAGCCTCGGCAACAGAAATAGCCTGACTGTAAAAATACACACCAACATTGATACCCGCAGCCAATGCACCATTCACATTATCCAAAAACTTATCATCGGCATTCAGAATTCCTTCGGTATAACCGCGGTAACCGGCACGAATCATAACATACTTGACGCCGGAGGCGGCAACGAGAGGCCAGCTGATAGAGCCGTTATGAGTAGAAACATCAATCACATCGTAAATGGCATAGCCGGTCTGGAAGCGGCTGTCATGCGCATAGGCCTCCTGCGGGGTAACAGCGGCGCGTTTGAGGCTGCCGGAGGATGAAGGAAGGGACATGGGGTCATCATCCGATACAGCGCCAACCGCAAAAGGTGTCAGAACCAGCATGGCACAAAGCAGCAATGAGATTACTTTCCTGATAGTATTTTTCATATCTTTTCTCCCGATAAAAATAGAGTTTCACAAGCACTTACTATTGATTTGATGCAATTATCATATATGTTTTCTGCTTTTTCGTCAAGTAAATAGCAGAAAATACATCAAATTTCATCATTTGTTAATATCGTGCAGCACGGTTCTTAATCTTTTCAAACCATTCCACTACTTTAAATCGCACCGCTATGGCGCCCTCATCACTCACAATACGGTATTCGTCACAAAAGTTTTCTCTTTCGTATTCCGATTCGGCAGCAGGCAAACACAAAGGCGGAAACATGATACACCACCAGTTATGCCCCTGTGCTTTCCCTAATTCAATTTTTAATGCCTTGTATTTTCCGGCGGGAAGAGTAAAGCCGTCATAAACCCTTGTATCAAAATATTCTTCTGTATAATAGACATGAGACTTATATGAGAAACCTTTATCTTTCAATATCTTATCCGCAATCATTTCTATATCACGGTGATTCCGTTCAATAAGATTTTTCGCGTTTTCGGCGTTTAATTTTCCTCGGAAGACTGAATCATTCATTTCCAGAACAGCATCCCTGACCGTCAGCTTTACGGTTTGGTCGGCAGCACTGTCGGAGTTTGCAAGAATATGAAGCCGCACAACATCCCGTTTTAACCGGTAGCAATCAAGCCCAAGTGAAGCACCGGAAAATATAATTGCAAAAGCAAGGCCTATTGCCAAAGATATTTCTATTTTTTTGCGTATTTTTGAAGCTTTAAACATAAAAAAGCCATCCTTTCCTGTTCTGCATGGAACAGTATGGAACGGATGGTAATTTTTTATACATAATCGTTTTTGGAAAGGCCGCCGATTTCATCACGGGTTTTGAACATGCAGCCGTTATCAATCAATATATCCATGTCTGCCAGTGCAATACCCGTACCAAGAGCTACGCAATTAAGGGGATCCTCGGCAACAAAGGTTTTGATACCGGTTTTTTGCTGAATCATACGGTCAATCCCCTCCAGCATGGCTCCGCCGCCGGTGAGATAAATGCCGGTTGTGAAAATATCAGCCGCTAATTCCGGGGGTGTCAGTTCAAGCACCTCGCGCACGGTTTCGGCAATGGATTCCAGATTCTGCCGCATGGCGAGATACACTTCGGTAGAAGTTACTTCTATACTCACGGGCATGCCGGTGATATAATGCTTGCCTTTTACGGTAAGCCCCAGTTCAACTTCACGAAGCTCGGCACAGCCGATTTGCTTTTTGATGTTTTCGGCTGTTACTTCACCAATGAGTACATCACGCTCACGGCGAATTTGTCTTATGATGGCTTCATCAAATGCATTTCCGGCAGTTTTTACGGAGCGGGAAACGGAAATGCAGCCCATTGTCATGCAGGCAACATCTGCCGTACCGCCGCCGATATCCACAACCATGGTGCCCATGGGACGGTCACTTTCAAGCCCCGCGCCCAAGGCAGCAGCCAAAGGTTCTTCTATTAAACACGCTTTTCCTGCGCCGGATGAAGTAACCAAGTCCAATATTGTTCGCTTTTCAAGATTGGTAACGGTAGAGGGAACACAAACAATGATGTTGGGTTTAAACACCATATTTCTGCAAATGTGCTGCAAAAAGTAGGTGAGAATATGGCGGGTTGCCGTAAAGTCGGATACAACGCCGTTTCTCATGGGTTTCACAACACGGATGGAATCGGGGTTGCGCCCTACCATCTTATATGCCTTCTTACCCACGGCAATCAGTTTTCCTGTTTTTACATCATAGGCGGCAACCGAGGGTTCGGAAACAACAATGCCTCTGCCCTCCACATAAATGACAATGGAGGTAGTGCCCAAATCTATTCCGATATTTACACCAAGCATTCTGTTTCACCCTCTTTCCCGTCTGTGTTTTCGTTTGCTTTATCTTCCTTTTTTTCGGGTTTTGTTCTGGCCAATACAAGGCAAACCGTACTTTCCGCCCCATGCAGATACAGCATTTTGGCACATTCGTTCAGGGATTGACCCGTGGTAACCACATCGTCCACAAGCAAAATGCGTTTTTCTTTTACCTTTGCAGGGATGGAAACATCAAACACACCCGCCAGATTGCCTTTTCTGTAAAATCGGGACATATTATGCTGACGCTGTGTGCGGTAAAGTTTAACCATTACTTTGTCATCATACACCAAACCAAGCTCTTTTGCAACTCCGCCTGCAAGCAAAGCGCCGTGGTCATAATCCCTGCGGCGTTTATCTTTGGGATGAAGCGGAACGGATACCACCAAATCAAAGGGCGGATTTTTCCCGAACCGTTCCCGTACAGCATCAGCCATAAAATGAGCGTAAGGCGCGGCATTCTGGTCATACTCGTGGAATTTAAATAACTGAATACCGTCCCTTACCACGCCTTCATAAAGAAACGGAGCTATCAGGACATCATAAAACAGAAATTGCGTTTTACAAATACAGTCTTTCTTGTTCAGCCCGCATTTGTCGCAAAACGGAGGCCCAATGACTGGAATTTTCGTGCGGCAGATATCGCAGACTCCATCCTGCAGTTTATTGACATCACCGCAGAAAACACAGGCCCGAGGAAACAGCACATCCAGAATACGGCTGCCGAACCTTTCCGAAAACTTTCGATAATCCATCAGTCATCCTCAGTAAGCAAAAAGCATTTTAAAGCAGAATAACGC
>JAZRWZ010000088.1:0-4883 GCA_045599985.1 Acutalibacteraceae bacterium
CAAGCAGTTTTGGCGGACAGATTTTCTGCCAAGATGAGGCAAAAAGCGCAGGAATACTTTGTGTATTCCGAGCATTTTTAACGATATATTGGCAAAAAAGATGCCGCCAAAACCATATCGGGTTCGAATCCCTTTTGCCAAAGAAAAGCCGCAAAAAATGCACCCCCGAAAATCGGAGGTGCACTCTTTTTCGCTCAATTATTCCTGAGCCTGCTTCTTGGCGAAGCACTCGCTGCAGTAAACGGGTCTGTCCTCACGGGGCTTGAAGGGAACCTTGGCAATGCCGCCGCATTCGTCGCAGGTAGCCTCGAACCATTCGCGTTCGCCACGGGTAGCGTTCTTGCGTGCATCGCGGCAAGCTTTGCAGCGCTGGGGCTCATTTACGAAACCCTTCTCAGCGTAGAACTCCTGCTCACCGGCAGTGAAGATGAAATCTTCGCCGCATTCTTTGCATTTGAGTGTTTTGTCTTCGTACATGTTGATAACCTCGCTTGAAAAAAATATTTGATTTGCCCTGGACGGAATCGCACCGTCACCTTTGTGGTTGAACAACGCTCTGCTTTAAGCTACCGGGGCATTTTATAACCTGGCGCGTATTTTCTTTTTTACGCGCTGAAGTGCATTGTCAATCGCCTTTTCCGTAACGCCCAACTGCCCGGCGGCATCGGCATAACTGACCCCCTGCAGGCGCAGGTGAACCACCCGGCGTTCCAAAGAGGAAAGTTCTTTTTCATCCTGCAAAAAAGCCATCAGCCTGTCGTAACGCTCCTGCTCCGCCACGGCATCGAAAGGGTCGGGAGACTGGGCGTGAAAGGCATCTTCGGAATCCGGCAAAGGAAAGGCGTGGGTAAGAACTGCGTTTTTGGTGTTGCTGTGGCGACCCAAAGCGGTGAGAATACGGTTGCTGATGCACTTATTGACATAGGTGCGAAAAGCGGCACCGCCACAGGAGGAATAGGTGCGCAGGGCATCCATAAAACCGAACATGCCCTCCTGCACCAGGTCATCCGCCGATAAACGGATGCTGTCGGTTACAAGCGCCATGGCCTTGGCACGGGCGATGGGCATGGCCACCGCAATTAACTGCGCCATAGCTTTGTCGTCACCGCTTAATGCCTGCTGCACAAGAGCCGCATCTTCGGGATGTTCCTCTGCCATATGGGGCAAAACCAGACACCTCGCAAAAATCCTTACTTGGATTATAGTGTAATCGACTTGCCCCAATTTGTCAACAATTTTTTTGTTTCGGGGATAACTATTTTTATGAAAGTTGACAGTTTTCGACCAAAAGCCACAACATATGGTGATTATTTGCTTTTTTTGGAGATTTTATAAAAGGATTGAAACCGATTTTCACATAAGAATCACGGCATATCAAGGCATTGAGGCGTGTATCCTTCCCCTGCCGAATGGCTTTTTTATCTGCCGTTCACGGCTGCCTCGGAGGGTAAAATATCCTTTGATAATGCTCCTCCGGCAACAAATTACGCCTTATCCGGTGGAGAAACGCAAGATAGATTTTGACATTTTAAAATTCGGAATACACAAAAAACGGTACCCGACCCCGCACTTCCGGCAGAGTCAGGCACCGTATTTTTACCGTATTATGATGCTTCGATAATCCGTTTTGTTTTATTCCTCGATGGCGGCCTTGCGGCTGTTCACCTCGCAGAAGAATGCGGTATCGAATTTGGCCGTGCGGTCATAGTAGTAGCAGCCGTTCTGCTCCTGCTCCACATCGGTGAGCTGGGTGTAGCAGAAGCCGAAAATGCAGGGATTGTCCAGAAGCACATCGGTCAGGCCCTTGTAGCGGGCCTTGAACTCCTCCTCGGTAACGGGAGCATTGCCGTAGCCCCAGGACACGCTGCGTTCATTTCCTTCCGTTTTACTCCACTTGATGCCGCCGTATTCGCTGACAAACATGGGCATCCCCTTGGGATAGGACTGACGGTTGTTGCAATGGTTTTGGAATTCGCCCTTCTCCGCAAAATCGGCAAAGCTTTCGGCCAGTATGGCGGGATCCTGCTGATAATCGTGCACATCGAAAATATCGGTTTCCACATGGTAATTGCCGCTGGTATCAATGCAGGGGCGGGTCGCATCCGCCGCCTTGGTGGCACGGTAAACAAGGGAGAGCAGCGGGTCATACTGCCTGCGGCCGTTGATATCCCATGTTTCATTAAACGGGCACCAGCCGATAATGGCGGGGTGATTATAATCGCGCTTCACCTCTTCCAGCCACTCCGGCAGGATGTGATAAACGCTTTCGGGGCGGGTATGGTCAAGGCCCCAGTTGGGGTATTCGCCCCAAACCAGATAGCCCTCTTTGTCGCAATGATAAAGGAACCGTTCCTCAAACACCTTTTGGTGCAGCCGCGCACCGTTGAAGCCGAACTGCTTGGAGAGCTTGATATCATTAAGAAGTGCCTCATCGGAGGGGGCGGTGTAGATGCCGTCCGGGTAGAAGCCCTGGTCAAGCACAAGGCGCTGGAACACGGATTTGCCGTTGAGCAGGAATTTATACCCGTCAAAGCACACGGAGCGCAGGCCGAAGTAGCTTGTGACCCTGTCTTCACCGAAGGTAAAGGAGAGGTCATAAAGGCGGCCGTTGCCCACCTCCCACAGATGCGCCTCTTTCAACGCAAGAGTGAAGGTGACAACACCGCGGGCAGCGGGAACAAAGGCCTTGCCCATCTCCCTGCCCTCATAGGCGGCGGAGACCGACAAATCGGCAGTACCGCAAAGGGTGGCCTCCACGGTGAGGGAGGCGGTTTGCACATCGGGAATCATTTTAACGGATTCGATGAAAGTCTTTTCGGTGAATTCCAGCCAAACGGTTTGCCAGATGCCGGTGGTGCGGGTGTAATCGCAGCTGTGGGAATAGTATTCCTCACTCTGCTTTCCGCGGGGAATCATGGGGCAGCGGGTATCGTCCTCGCAATAAATTACAAGGGTGTTTTTCCCGGCCTGCACCGCTTTGCTGATATCGAAGGAAAAGGAAACATAGCCGCCCTCATGGGTGCCCATTTCCGTACCGTTCACAAAAACGCGGGTTTTGTAATCGGCGGCACCGATGTGAAGCACGGTGCGCTTATTCACCTGCTCCGCGGTCAGCTCCACCTCTTTTTTGTACCATACACCGTACATAAAATCCTTGCAGCCGATACCGGACAGCGAGGATTCCACGCAAAACGGCACGGTGATTTTCTGCCGGAAGGCATCGGAATCCTCATAGAATTTGCGGGCCATGCCGCTTCTGCCGTTATCAATGCAAAAATCCCATTCGCCGTTCAGGTTCATCCAGCTTTCGCGCATAAACTGGGGCTTGGGGTGCTCACTTCTCGGAATCACAGTCACACATCTCCTTTTCTGATGGTGAAATCATTGTATCACGGGATGAGCACCCCGTCAATGCGGTTTATGCGCCGCGAAGATGCCTGATTACTTTCTGGATGCCATATCCTCCAGAATATCCGCCTGCCAGTCATCGGGCACGCAGCCGCATTCCCGCACGGAGCCGATTACCCGGCTCACGGTTTTGTAGTTGAGTTGTGTGCCGCAGGAATCGGAGCAGAACTCCACGGCGCGGTCGGGGGCGATACCGTAGGTTTTGGCGGGTTCCGCCGCATCAATGTTGGCTGCCATAAACAGGAATTCCCAACCCTATTTTTCCTTCTGACGCTCCACCTTACGCTTCACATCATCGGAGGTATAGCGGTGGGTGGCGTTCTCCATGCCGTCGGTCATAATGGCAAACACCGTGGGGTCGGGCACATCCTCGGGGCGGGCATACTTGTGAACATTGCCGATGTGGTGAATGGCGTCGCCCATGGCATCAATCAGGGCGGTGCACCCTCCCACGGTAAAATCCTTTACCGTCATGGCGGGAATGCTGTTGATATCCACCCGGTCATACAGCACCTTGCTCTCGTCATCAAACAGCACCACGGAGAGAAGCACCTTGCCGGGCAGGCGGCGCTGCTGCTCCACAAGGGAGTTGAAGCCGCCCACGGTATCTCCCTCCAAGCCATGCATGGAGCCGCTGCGGTCAAGGATGAATACCAGCTCGGTCACTTCGTTTTCGTTTGCGTTGCCGGTTACGGCATCTCTCTTTTTTTCCTCTGCCTTTTTGGTGAATTTTTTCATGGATTTGTCCTCCTGTTTCAAATAAAATGTGGCTGTAGGTTTTCCTTACAGCCACATCATACCCGATTCACCCGGCAGAGAGGTCGCCTGCCGTGCGACATATTCGGTACTATTCAGATTTGAACGCGAAGCAACAAGATTTATGCGCCGAGAAGCTTCTGATCATAGGCAAACAGCATCTCATTGATGGCAAATATATCGTATATACCCCGTTCAATGAAATACTCGATAATCACATCCGAGCGGAAGCTGTGTGAGAGCGCGAACCCCGCCTTGCGCAGCAGCTCCTCCGTTTCCGCCTTCGTCAGCCGCAGGGCCACGGCAAAGGCCAGCACGGTCTGCTTACCCGGACGGTAGTCGGGATTGGAACGGATTTTGGAAAACAGCTTACGGTCTATGTTGGCTCTTTTGTAACAATCCACATCCGTCATGCCGCTTTCATCAATTTTGCGCAGCAGCATCTCGGCAAAGCTTTCGTCCAATTCAAATTCTTTGCCGTTAAAGAATGCCTCCGCCTTTTGCGCTGCCGGGGCAGGCAGCGGTGCCGACATAGCGCTTTCAAGCAACGGTTGGCAAAGATTTTCCGCGCACTCGTCCGTATCATCTGTGAGAAAGGCTTCTTCCGGCTCCGACTTTTTGGCCTTTTTTCCGAAAAGCCTGCCTTTCGGTGAACTTTCCTTTGAAGCGCAGGAAGGCATTGCGGGAAAATTCGAGTACAGATCGGTAACAGACCTTTC
>JAZRWZ010000089.1:0-5584 GCA_045599985.1 Acutalibacteraceae bacterium
GAAGAAGGCTCAGAGAAAATTCCACCCGACAGATTGCCGAAAGTGAATAATACCTCTTGAATTATGTGCAAAAATCCTATAAAATGACTATTATCTCTTATTGTACTCCGAAAATGGAGGAGCAAAAACCAAAAACGAGGAGGTAGGTGTCAATGGCAAACTGTCCCAAATGCGGGCACAAGCTCAAGATTACCGACATCAGCCAGTACTGCCCGAAGTGCAAGGTCAATATGGTATTCTACGGCTTTGCCGAAAACTTTTACCGTGAGGCGAAAACAGCCGAGCTTTCTCAGGCAGGCATATCCTGCAAGATTCGCAGGCTCAAATATGCTTTTATCGGTTCAAAGCTCACCATTGCAAGGCTGATTGTGATGCTTCTGCCTGTGGCGGCATTGTTGATTCCGGCGGGCAAGGCAATGATTTCGCTGCCCTATAAGGAAAGCGGCTTTGATTTCGGAATCCTGGGTCTTGTATCCCTCTTTACCGGCGATGACCTGAATTATCTGCTGAGCATGTGCTCCGCGGAGCTTGGCGGCGCCGCCTTTGCCGCGCTGCGAAATGCCCTTTTCGGCTTTCTGGGTGTGGCGCTTTTCGCGGTCTTTGCCCTTCTGTTCTCGGTGCTCTGCTTCCTCAGCATCAAGAATATGCAAAAAATCACCTCGGTTATCGCAGGGCTCGGCATTGCCGCCTGCGTGGCCGATATGGTGCTGATAAATGTCTTCGTCAAAGCTGCGGCGAAGAGCGATATCCTCAGCGGTTCAAACGGCTTCGGCCTGATTGTTGTGGCGCTGATGTTCGGCGCGGTGCTGGCGGTGAACCTGATTCTCAGCATCAAGGGCATTGCCGTGGAGTACAACGAGGGCATGGTCGAAAGAGCCGAGATTTACAAAAAGGTGAAATCCGGTGAGCTGAATATCGAAGACCTGCCCTATCCGGTGGTGGAAACCGCGGAGACCAGAAAGATTCTGGAAGAAATCGAAGAACAAAGAGCCAAATATGAAAAGAAACACACGGAAAAGGAGGCTGAGGCACAATGAAGAAAAAGCTTGATAAAAGCCGGCTGCTGACTGTTTCGGTCGTTGTGATTCTGTGTGCGATTTTTGTCATAGGCTTCATCTGGGGCTTAGGCAATGTGCTTGCCATGGAAGGCTCCTACCCGCCGGTCATCAACGCCCCGGGCATGACTCCCGCGCCGGAAAATGCCGAGCAGGTTGTGGCTTACCTCAACGCCGTGGTGGAAAAGGCAGCCGCCGAGAAGCCAAGCGTGCAGAGCGGTGTATCCTACGGCATAGACGGTGATTCCGTTGAAACAACGGGCTCCGATGCGGTAAAAACCACCCTGCTTTACCTTGCGGATTCCTTTACCGGCTACCTGGGGGATGAGAGTGAAAAATTCTGCGCCGACTACTACGAAAGCGCCGACAGCTTCCTGAGAAAGCCTGCTTTCACCGCCGCCGACGTGGAATCCTTCACCTGCGATTACATCTATTATGTCTGCCCGTCCTGCGGGATTGAGAGTGAGGAATACCTGCCCAACTGCGAAAAATGCGGCGGACTCAACGAATACAATATGAAATACCGTGACGATTATGTGATTACGGTAAATCTTAAGGTCAGCGACGGCGCGGTCAAGAAGAATTTCGCGCCCAAAACCGCCGAAGAACGCCTTGCCATGCTGGGCGATGAAATGAACGGCTCGCTGAAGGTAAACAACGTGGATGTGGGCTACGAAACCCTCACCGTCAAATTTGTTGTGGAGCGTGTTTCCGACAAGCTTAAGAGTCTGGAATACAGCAAGTCCATGAATGTTAAATCCGGTGTCACCTTTGACGGCGGCTTCAAGACTCTCGGCAATGCGGATGTGAGCTTTATTCTGAATAACACCGACGGCTTCTACTTCACATGGCCCGCCCTTACCCTTTCCGACCACGAGATGACGGTTGAGCCCAAAAAGGGCGACAACCTGCTGGCGACCCTTACCTGCGACAATCCT
Source organism: Acutalibacteraceae bacterium (assembly GCA_045599985.1). Lineage (GTDB taxonomy): Bacteria > Bacillota > Clostridia > Oscillospirales > Acutalibacteraceae > CAG-177. Next base: position 1,994 of record JAZRWZ010000089.1, read on the forward strand.
CTGGATTACACCGTAACATGGAAAAGCTCCGATGAAGCGCTTCTCACCGTGGATGAGGAGGGCTACTTCAAGGCAGGCAAAGGCACGGGCACGGCGACCATCACCGCCTCTTTTGAATTCGGCGGAAAGACTTACAGCGACGAGTGTGTTGTTAGCGTGAAGAAATCCGTTGAATCCCTGAAAATGAACAAAAAGAAAGTTGAACTGAATGTGGGCGAAACCTACGCACTCAGGGTCAAATTCTCCCCCAAGGATGCCACCATTCAAACCTTGAAGTGGTACACGGAGGATGAAAAAATCGCAACCGTTGACGAAAACGGTGTGGTGACGGCAGTCGGTCAGGGCACGGTTACGGTTTATGCCCTGTCGGATGACGGCTATTTCAAATCTTCAAGTGAGGTGACTGTAAAATGAGCGAACAGCAACCCGAACGCAGAAGCTTCAGCCAGCAGGTGTTCGGCGCCGAAGCGAACTCCGCCGCCTCTATCGAGAGCGGGGCGCTGAACAAATACAGCGACATCGCCATCAAGATGTTCCACTCCAGCGTTCTCACCCCCAAGGAAATGGTGCTGCCCGCCATCGGTCAGTTTGCCACAAAATTCCTTTTGGGTCTGGATGCCTACCGCACCCTGTACTTTGTCAATGTTCTCAAAATTGACATGGTATATGTTACCGCAATCCTCGCCCTTATCAGTATTTACGATGTGCTCAACAACCCCCTGATGGGTGCCATTTATGACCGCACCCGTACCCGTTGGGGCAAGGCAAGGCCCTACATCATCTTTACGGCAATTCCCTACTTCCTGAGTACCGCCATTCTGTACTCCGGCGCCCTGTTTTTCGGTGATTCGGCAGGCAACGACCCGAAGAAAATCATCTTTGTTTTTGTGCTGCTGTTTGTTCAGGAGACCTTCTCCACGATTTACGGCATACCGCGAGGCAACATGGTGAGCCTGCAAACGGCGAACCCCAAGGACAGAATCAACGTGGGTCTGCTCACCGAGTACATCGGCGAGCCCGGCGCCCAGATTGTTTACACGATTTTCCCGCCCCTTATGGAGCTCAACAACAAGGGCTACATCAACATTTCCCTTCCCACCCTGTTCACGATTCTTGCCTCCGCCAGCGCCATCATCGGCTGCTTCGGCAACATCGCCATGGCAATCGGCTGCAAGGAAAGAATCATTCTGCAGCCCAAGCCCGCACCGCTTAACAAATCCATCTTCTACATTCTCAAGAACAAGTACGCCCTGCGTAACTTCATTGCGGGCTTCGTAACCAGCTGGTGGAGCTCCGGCGGCTACTCCTGGGATGTGGTTACCCAGCAGGAGATTTTCGGCGGCGCAATTCCTTCATTTATCGCCTATCTCCCCTTCAACATCTTCAATACCCTCAGTGTTGCGTTTATTCCCGCCTTCCAGAAACTCTTCAAGCATAACAACAAGAAAGCCGTTATTACCCTGCGCATCTGGGATATTATCTCCATAATCGGGCTGTTCTCCATCGGCTGTCCCAATGTGGAGAGGAAATGGGTCATCATCGGCATTTATGCTCTGTTCCACGGTCTGGACGGCCTGAACAACGGCCCCGCCAATGTGTTTGAGGCAGAGCTTGCCAGAGAAATCAATGACTACACCGAGTATGTTACCGGTGAGCGCCCCGACGGCACCATGTACCTGCTCACCGACCTTATCACCAAGGTTACCAAGCCCCTTGAGGCCATGCTCACCATCTTCATCTTCAAGTGGTCGGGCTACGACCCCACAATTCCCATGCTGCCGTGGAGTCAGGGCAGCAAGAATGTTTATAAAAAGGTATTCTTCCTTTTCACCGGCATTCATACCATCCCGAATATTATCCACATGATTCCCTACTTCTTCTATGACCTTGACGGCGAAAAGAGAGAGCAGATGTATATCGCCCTTAATGAGCGCCGCGCCCTTGTGGCTCAGGAGAACATGGAGGAGCGGATGATAGAGGAGCTTGCCGGTATGCTGGAGGAGGATGACGCGGACACCGCCGCACAGAACTGAGTCCCGCCCGCGTAACCCGAACCGACGCATTCGCGTAACGGCATTTGGCGCAGCCTGATTGAAACGAAAAACAGCCGGACAACTCATTGACGGGTTATCCGGCTGTTTTTTTTTTGACTCTTCACGAATTTGTGGGGTCTGTGTTCAATCGTTACGGTAATTTTTTCTGCAAAAAGCAAAGAGAATCAAACACAGGATTGCGGATGCGCGGGAGAAAAAGGTGCCCGAGAAGGGCTTTGCCAGCAGGTGCGCTTTGAGGGCTTCGCCGGGAGCGGCACCGTAAGCCAGCATGGCGGAAAATGTGCTTGCGGGAATCATGCAGATAAGGAAAAGTGCAAGCACAAGAAGGGGCAGTGCCTTTGCGGCGAATTGATCCGGCGCCCGGCGGAAGGGCATACCGATTGCGAAAATATTATTCTTCAAGGCTTTTGCCGTTACCGGAACAAGAATCATGCTAAGAAGGATGCAGACAACGGTCATCACAGTGTCATCGGCACTTTCGGGAAGCAGGCCGGTTCCCGTAAGCAAAGAACCGATTCTTGACCCGAGAGCCCTGACGGGCACGGCATAAATCGCAAAGCAGAAGGTTAATACAAGATTGTAGCCGAAGACGATACCCTTTGAGGAAAAGGCCGGAGCGCTTCCGGAACGGTTCGGGGCGGTAAGGCGGTTCGGAAGCAGCGCGATGAAAAGCATGATGGCAAGCCCTATGAAAAATCCCGTAAAGTATTCCCAAAGGTCCCAGTCGTTCACCTTCAGAAATGCCGGGAGGCACAGGTGCCGGAGAGCCGAAAACTTTCCTTCCATGCCGGAAATAATGAATATGTCGGAGGCCGTAAATCCGACGGCGGCAATCACATTGATGAAAAGACCTGCCATGCCGGCAATCTTATCCCGGAAGGCGGCAAAGGCCGTGATAATCACTGCCAGGGCGGCAAAAAAGTAGGAGATGTGTTCTATGCACTCCTTGTACGCTCTTCCGTAAGGGATTGCCTTTATTCCCTTCACATCGCCGAGAAAATGAAGATACCCTTCCTTTGCTCCCATATCAAGGCCGAAGCTCCGAAGCCCCTCTTCAAAAGCATCGCGGATTTCCGGCGCGATTACGGAGAGAAGATTGTGTGAAAAAGTGAACTTTACGGCATATGCCGCGGCAAAGAACACGGCGGCAAAAACGGCGTAGTGATACAGCTTGTATGTACGCCCGGAAAAAAGTGTACCCACAAAAACCGAGAAAAGGGCAAGCAGGGCAAAGCCCGTAATGAGCATCAGCAGCATGCCGCGATATCCGCCGATATCAACGGTGCCGTATTCTCCCGTCGGAAGGGGACTGTCGCTTTGGACAATGCCGCCCATATAGGTGTTCACGCTTCCCCAGGCGGGGTTTGTGGCTCCGGCAAGAAGGGCCCCCACGGGCATGAGCTCACAGTGTATCTTCTGACGGCCGCCGTAAAAGCAGAATATGAGCAGCGTGAGCGCCGTGCCCACGATTGCCATTCCCCAGAAGGAACCGAAGCCGCCGGCTCCTCTGCAATTCCACATAAAACCGCCCAGAAGC
>JAZRWZ010000090.1:0-5769 GCA_045599985.1 Acutalibacteraceae bacterium
TTAAAATTCCTGATTTTCTGTTTGGCGGAGGGGGTCAGCTCCATATCGCCGAAGGTCAGCGACCACGGGGTATTCTCCGCCGTGAATTTTGCGTTGGTATGGTCTTCTTTTTCAATATAGAAGTAGCCCTCCTCGGGGTAACGGGTCTGGGGCATTACATTGCCGTTTTGGAACACGGCGTTGAAATGCAGCCCGTCGGGAACGGGGGCGCTCAGGCAGTCGTGGCCGTTTGCCTTATCCGCCTGCCAGCCCTCCAGCATCACGGAGCCGTCAAATACGACCTTTTCCCCGGGCACGGCAATAAAGGCAATGTCATTGCCGTCTGCGGCGGTAATCTGCATGGCCTCGGTGAAGCGATAAGTACCCTCCCCTATCCATATGCGAATTTCGCCCTCTGCACCTCTGCCGCGTTTGGCGGCGGCCAGTTCCTTTGCTTTTTGCACCGTGGCCACGGGAGCGGCCTCGGTGCCGTCGTTTTCATCACTGCCGTTTACGGAAACGGCAATGTCATTTTCACCGAAGCTGTATGCCGTCAAATCCTTTTCCTTCGCCTCAACCGTTGGGTTTTCGGTATAGTTGCAGGAGGATGTATCGGTCTTTTGAAACAGCCCCAGAACGGGAGTCAATATTGCCATAAAAAACGCAACCACCTTTAATCCGAATGTCATAGCCGCGATTCCTTTCCTGAAAAAATAAACCGGTTATCGAAATCCGATTTTGCCGGTCAATTTCAAAATTCCCCTGCGGTTTTTCTGCCGCAGGGGATACGAAAAAATGCTTTTGAACGGATATCAGCCAAACAGAATCTGATTTACGATACCCTCCAGACGCTCCTGCTTGCCGGAGCCGGGAGTCTGCACATTCTTCAGCTCGGCAGCATGGGCAGCCAGCTCTTCCAGAGTGGCACTGCCGCTGCGGATTTTCTGACCGATTTCGCCGTTGAAGGAGGCATATTTTTCCTCCAGATTGCGTTCCAGGCGGCCGTCCTCAATCAGCTGTGCCGCTTTCAAAAGACCGAGGGCAAAGGTATCCATGCCCAGAATATAGGCCTCAAACATATCGGTATAGGTGTTGGGGGGGCGGCGGTTCTTGGCATCGAAGTTAAAGCCGCCGGTAAGGCCGCCTGCCTTGATGACCTCATACATGCACATGGTGGCCTCGTACACGTCAAAGGGGAATTCGTCCGTATCCCAGCCCAGCAGGTAATCGCCCTGATTGGCATCAATGGAGCCCAGCATGCCGTTGATGGCGCATACCCGCAGCTCGTGCTGGAAGGTGTGGCCTGCCAGAGTGGCGTGGTTTGCCTCAATGTTCAGTTTGAAATCCTTATCAAGGCCGTACTGGCGCAAAAAGCCCATGGCGGTTGCGGCATCAAAATCATACTGGTGCTTCATGGGCTCCTTCGGCTTGGGCTCAATGTAGAAATCGCCGGTAAAGCCGATTTTTCTGCCGTAATCCACAGCCATGTGCATCAGAGCGGCAATATTCTCCTGCTCAAACTTCACATCGGTGTTCAGCAGGGTTTCGTAGCCCTCACGGCCACCCCAGAACACATAACCCTTACCGCCGAATTTTACGGTTAAATCCAGAGCCTTTTTGATTTGCGCGGCGGCAAAGCAGAACACATCGGCGCTGTTGGTGGAGCCTGCACCGTTCATGAAGCGGGGGTTGGAGAACATATTGGCCGTGCCCCACAGGCATTTGATGCCCGTTGCCTTCATTTTGGCAAGAATATATTCGCTGATTTCGTCCAGACGGGCGTTGGTTTCGTTGATATCCTCGGATTCGGGCACAAGGTCCACATCGTGGAAGCAGAAATACTCAATGCCCAGCTTCTGCATGAATTCAAAGCCCGCATCCACCTTGGCTTTGGCGTGGGCCATGGTGCCCTTTTCGGCACCAAAGGATTTATCGGCGGTATCGCGGCCGAACATATCGGTACCGGCAGCGCCCAGATTGTGCCACCATGCCATGGCGAAGGGCAGATACTCCTTCATGGGTTTGCCCATAACCTTTTGGTCGGCGCAGTAGAATTTGAAAGCAAGGGGATTTTTGCTGTCCTTTCCCTCATAAGGAATTACGGGAATGTCTTTGAAAATTTCGCTCATTTTTCTTCCTCCTTCAACATTTTGAAAACATTTTTCAATGCGGGATAAATCAATTTGAATTTTTCGTATTTTGCGTTATACAAAGCCGTCAGCCCGGCATCGGGGTACACCGAGGACGACACACAAACCAGTTTATCGCAGGCCTCTTTCACGCTGCCGAACACACCGCAGCCCACCATGGCAAGGATGGCGCCGCCGTAGCCGGGGCCCTGCTCCGTTTTGACCGTATCCAACCGAACGCCGAGCACATTGGCCATAATGGTTTGCCACAGGGCGCTTTTGGCACCGCCGCCGCAGATATTGGAGGCCTCTATGCAAACGCCTGCCTCCTTGGCTTTTTCCACGCTGTCGCGTATGGCGAAGGCCACGCCCTCAAGCACGGCCTGCAGCATATCCTCCCGCTTTGAACTCATGGTGAGCCCCACGAAGGTGCCTCTGGCATCCACATCGTTGATGGGACTGCGCTCGCCCATCAGGTAGGGAAGGAAATAGATATTGTTTTTGCCCAGCTTCTCGCGGGTGATTTTGCTTTGCATGGCCTCATAATCGGAATCCTCCAGCACATCCTCCATAAACCATTTGTTGCAGGAGGCTGCGGAAAGCATGCAGCCCATCAGGTGGAAGTTGCCGTCTGCATGGGCAAAGGCGTGAAGGGCGTTGCCGCCGTCCACACCGAAGGCATCACTGGAAATAAAGACGGTGCCCGAGGTGCCTAAAGAGATGTTGCATTTGCCGTCTCCCACCGTGCCGGTTCCCACGGCAGCGGCGGCATTATCCCCTGCCCCTGCCACCACAGCCACACCGGCAAGGCCGAAGCGCTCTGCAAGGCCCGGCAGAACCGTGCCCACCACATCGCTGCTTTCGTGCAGGCGGGGCAGCTGCTTTTCGGAAACGCCGCAAATCTGCAGCATCTTCTTTGACCAGCATTTGTTTTTTACATCCAGCAGCAGCATACCCGAGGCATCGGAATAGTCGCAGGAATGCTCGCCCGTCAGGCGGTAAACAAGATAATCCTTGGGCAGCATGATTTTTTCGATTTTTTCAAACAATTCTGGCTCATTCTCCCGCATCCACAGCAGCTTGGGTGCCGTGAAGCCCGCAAAGGCGATGTTGGCCGTGCAGGCGCTGAGGGTTTCCTTACCCACGGTTTCGTTCAGGTAGGTCACCTGCTTATCCGTTCTGCCGTCATTCCACAAAATGGCGGGGCGGATTACGTTATCATCCTTATCCAGCACAACAAGGCCGTGCATCTGGCCGCCGATTCCGATTCCCTTGACGGTAAGGGGGTCCACACCCTCAAGAATACGGCTCAGGCATTTTTCGGCCGCCGTGTACCAATCCTCGGGGTTCTGCTCCGACCAGCCCTCACGGGGAAAGCTGAGGGGGTATTCCTCCGAAACGGTGTTCAGGATGTCGCCCTGCTCGTTGACAAGCAGCACCTTGAGTGCGGAGGTACCCAAATCCATTCCGATAAACAGCATTTACTTCCCTGCCTCTCTTGTATGAATATGAAATACACTGAATTGTTTGCTTTGTTTCTTCCTATTTTAAAAGAACACGGGAGCAATGTCAATCATCTGCGACCCATTCCCGCAAAATAAAAGCGCCGAAAACGCAAAAAATCATTTACAATCCGCCCGATTCGTATCATAATGAAAGCAAGGCAAAAGAGATTTGAACACGGATTGAAAGGAGACATGGTATGAACAGACCTCTTGTCAAGAAAGAACAACTCGATTTTCTGGATTGGGAATTCGGTGCCTTTTTCCACTTCGGCATCCGTACCTTTTACGAGGGCCATGTGGATTGGGACATGAAGGAGATGCCTTTGGAGGGCTTCAACCCCACGGAGCTGGATTGCGAAAACTGGATTGATGCCATTGCCCGGGCAGGCATGAAATACGCCGTGCTGGTGTGCAAGCACCACGACGGCTTTGCCAACTGGCCCAGTGCCTACACCGACTATTCCGTAAAAAATACCCCCTGGAAAAACGGAGAAGGCGATGTGGTGCGCGAATTCACCGAGGCCTGCCGCCGCCACGATATCAAGGTGGGCTTTTACTACTCCCCCGCCCAGTTCGGCTCCGCCAAAATGGATGCCGCCGAATATGACAATTATTTCATCAATCAAATCAGCGAGCTGCTTACCAACTACGGCAAAATTGATTACCTGTGGTTTGACGGCTGCGGCAGTGACGGCCACACCTACGACTTCCCCCGCATTGTGAGTGAAATCCGCCGTATGCAGCCGGAAATCCTGATTTTCAACATGGGCGACCCCGACACATGCTGGTGCGGCAACGAGGACGGGTACTGCGTTACTCCCAACTTCAACTTCCGGGAGTATGAGGGTGAAACACGTTTTCTGCCCTATGAGTGCGACTGCCGTATCCGCCGCAGCTGGTTCTATTTTGATGCCGACAAGGGCACGCAAAAAAGCCTGAATCAGCTGATGGGTATGTACCTGAACAGTGTGGGCAAGGGTGCCAATATGCTGCTCAACATAGCGCCCGACCGCCGCGGTCTGCTGCCCGAGGAGGATATTGAGGCCGTTATCGCTTTTGGCGATGAAATCAAACGCCGCTTCGGCAGCCCTCTGGCAGCCGTCGCCAACCCCACCCTGCAAAACAACAAAATCACCGTTTCCTTTGACCGGGGTCAGGAGGTAAACGCGGTGGTGCTCACCGAAAATCCCGCCTCTGAAACGCCCATTACCGGGGTTAAAGTATACGCAGGAGTCTATTATGTGAATGACAGAGTGCCCGTGCAGATGGCCACGGCACAAACCGTCGGCCACAAGGCCATCATCACCTTCCCCGCCATTATTACGCAGGAAATCACCGTGGAAATTGAGTGCGGCGGAACGCCGGAGCTCACTTCCGTTTCCGTTTGCTGATTTTCAAATCAAGATGCAAAATGCCCCTGCCGCTGAGCAAAATGAACGGCAGGGGCGTGTTTTTATTGCTTATTTATTCTCCGTTTCGACGGTCATATCGCCGTAGCGCAGCGCCACCATGGTAATATCATCAAACTGCGGCGCATCGCCCACAAAGGCATCCACATCCGCTTTCACAAATTCGCACAGAGCCTGCATGGAATCGAACTTCCGTGAGTTGAGCGCTTCACACAGTCTGTCCTCACCGTAAAGTTCCTCCGAAGCGTTGGTGGCTTCGGTTACGCCGTCGGTGTAAAGGAAGATTTCATCCCCGGGCTCAAGCTGCAGCTCCTGCGCCTTGTAGCGAATGCCCTCCATGCCCGCCAGCACAAAGCCGGAGCGGCTCTTCAGGTACTCGAATTTGCCGTTATTACGGCGCACCAAAGGCGGATTGTGCCCGGCATTTGCAAACTGAACAAGGCCGCTTTCCAAATCAATACCGCCCTGCCATGCCGTTACAAACATTCCTGCGTCATTTCCTGCGCAGAGAGCGTTGTTGCCGTCGATGAACACTTTATTTATGGGCGTTCCCGCTTCTGTCAGGCTTTTCAGCTCTGTCATAGCTCGCATCATAAACATAGCCGCAGGTATCCCCTTGCCCGACACATCGGCAATCAGAAAATGCAGTTTATTCCGGGAGGTGTAGTAGAAATCGTAGAAGTCACCGCCAACCTCCTTGGCAGGGTCCATGGCGGCATAGACTTCCGCTTTCGGGTGCTGGTTGAT
>JAZRWZ010000091.1:0-10144 GCA_045599985.1 Acutalibacteraceae bacterium
ATATATTTCTATCATCTGAGCGCCTACATGAGGAGCAACGGTGGTGTGCCCCGCTTTAATTCCGTCCAGAATGGCTTTTTGAGTCAGTTCTTCGGCATATACATAGGTAACGGGGTTATCCAGAAAATCGGTTACAAAATAATCACGGTGGAAATCGCTGCCGCCTACTGCGGGAATCTTTTTGCCGCTGCGCAGCTCATTCTGCCACCATTCGGTGCAAAGCATGTTATCGGTGTGCTGAGGACTGTTCCATACTTCCACACAGTCACATTTTTCAGGCTCCTTGGGCCAATGCCAGCCGCACTGACTGCAAAGGGGGTGATTCATGCAGATAACTGCTCCCTTGGCTCTTGCTTCGTCAATTTTCTTTGCCCACGTTTCATAGTCGGGACAATCAAAATCATCAAAGGGGTGTGCAACGCCCCACACATTGGTGTGACCGAACTTTGTGGTAAGTTCGGCACCGGGGATTACAAGCATTTTTTCACTTGCGGGGGCGGGGTCGCAAAAAGCGTTATGGTCGGTAATAATCAAAAAATCAAGGCCTTTTTTCTCGGCTTGCGCTACTAAATCCGCAGGTGAGAAAATACCGTCGGAACGGGTAGTGTGGGAATGAACCACGCCGGCATACCATTTGCCCATAGTTATCATCCTTTTATAAATTATTCGGTTACGGTACCGTTGTCTGTTTCACTCTATCATAACAAAACACAAAATGCAAGCGGAACGGTTTTGCAGATATTCAAAACATCTTTCTTCAAATATCAACTACAGAAAGAACCCGCCTCCGCTGTTCACAGAGACGGGTATGATGTAAGAGATAGATATTATTCTACAGGTTCGGTAATGGCTTCTTTAATGCCGTTTGCAAGGCCTGCGATGCCCTGAATTTCGCTGGGAATAATAATTTTGGTGGCTTTTCCGTCTGCCGCTGCAGCAAAGGCATCCAGACTCTTCATGGTAAGGTAAGCCTCTTTGGGAGCAGCCTCGTTGATCATGCGAATAGCTTCCGCACGGGCTTTCTCCACCTTCAGGATGGCTTCGGCTTCACCTTCAGCCTCACGGATCTTGGCTTCGCGGATGGCGTCTGCCTTAAGAATGGCGGCCTGCTTTTCGGCTTCGGCAGCCAGAATCTGGCTTTCTTTATGACCTTCTGCCACAAGCACCTTACTTGCCTTTTCACCCTCGGCGTTGAGGATGGCCTCACGGCGCTGGCGCTCGGCTTTCATCTGCTTTTCCATGGCATCCTGAATCTCTTTGGGAGGCAGAATGTTTTTCAGCTCCACACGGTTCACCTTGATGCCCCAGGGGTCGGTGGCTTCGTCCAGAATCACGCGGATTTTGGCGTTGATGGTATCACGGGAGGTGAGGGTGCTGTCCAGCTCCAGTTCACCGATGATGTTACGCAGGGTGGTGGCGGCAAGATTCTCGATAGCGGAGATGGGGCTCTCAACACCGTAGGCATACAGCTTGGGGTCCGTGATGGCGTAGAATACTACGGTATCAATCTGCATGGTAACATTATCTTTGGTGATTACGGGCTGAGGGGGAAAATCGGCAACTTTTTCTTTGAGGGATACTTTTTTGGCAACACGGTCAATGAAGGGGATTTTCAGGTGAAGACCGGTTTGCCAGGTTGCGTAGTAGGTACCCAGTCGCTCGATTACATAGGCTTCGGATTGGGAAACGATGTGAATGTTGGCAATGGCTACAACAAACGCGATACCGATGAGAACAAGCAAAATAATCAGAATTTCAGGCATGATGTTTCCTCCTTATGTTTATTACATTTTTCAGCGAATAGGTGATACAATCAGTTTTACGCCTTCAATGCGTTCAACTTTTACTTTGTCGCCAACGGTAATGGTTGAGCCGTCGGCAGAGCGGGCAGTCCATGTGGCACCTTCCACACTCACTTGCCCCTGACCCATGGCGTTATCGATGGGTTCAAGCACAATGGCGGTTTTCCCGATACATCGGTCGTTGTTGGTAGGCTGCTTTTTGGTTGCCATCAGGCGTTTCACCAAAGGCCGTGTTGCAATCAGGGTGGCGGCCGATACAACGGCAAACAGCACACACTGAATGACAAGCGGCGCTTTGCAGGCGGCGGCGATGATGCTTGCCAACGCACCCACAGCAAACCAGATGGTTACGACCTGGGCCGTTGCTGCCTCCGCTGCAATAAACAGAACCAAAAGCACACTCCACACAACAATTTGGGTTGTGTTCATACTTGTATGGCTCCTTTCGTAAGGGCTGATATTTTGGTTTTACTGCCCTTATTTTCGCTCATTATAGCAGAGTAATAATGCGGAATCAACTACAAAAGTATTACAGTTATTCGTTGATATATAACAAATCTGTAATCAATTTCAAAATATATTTTCGGATAAAACCTGTTCACTTCGGTTCATATTTCGCAGCTGCTGTGCGGCCTCAATACATTTTAATATAAGCTCTTCTCTGCTTACGGTTTTTGTCAACTGCGGCAGAGCGGTTATGGTCTGTTCGGCTTCTTCCAATGTGCGGTGAATCTCCACCATATGCAAAAAGGCGGCATCTTTTTTCCAAATCCTAAGTACTTCTTCTGCCTGTTCGTTTAATTCTTTTTGAGCTGCGTTTGGTGCTGATTCTATTATTGTTTGTAATGCTTCACATATTGAATTCACATTTCTCTGTAATCTGTGGTTCACTCCCGCTGCAGCGCAAGCAATTACTATCAGGATGATGATGGATATGACAAACCGTTTCATGATTATTCCTTTCTGATTACGGTGTGTTCACCTTTCCGATTTATACTCAGGATAAAAGTGTTCTTCATGTTTGTGCCGGCATTTTTAAGGATGGAAATCATCTGCTGAAGGGTATAACCGGAAGCAGTCAAGGCTTCCTTATCCGGTTTTCCGTCAACGATTACCGTATGATAAAACGAATCCTCATCACCGCCTTCCATCATATCACTAACAGTTGCGGGTCTGTATTGTGCTTTTTGTAATACGCTGATTTTACCGTCCGTTTCCACCACGGCATAGAGTACTTCTTCGATGTTAAAAATATTCTTTTGCCTCAGTGCACTCATTAAATCGCTTACCGTCAGCCTCAGCCGCTGCATTTGTTTTTGGTCAATTACACCGTTATTAATAATGATTACCGGGCTGCCCTGCACACAGCGGCGATACCGCAGGCTCACCATGCTTATTACCGTATTGATGACTTCAAAACAAACCAGCATGAGCACGGCGGTTATCGTGTTTACCAAAGGCAAGTCGTTATCCTGAATGGGAATGGCGGCAATGTTGCTGATGAGAATGGTTGCCACCAGCTCTGTGGGCTGCAATTCACCGATTTGTCTTTTGCCCATCAATCTCACGGCAAGGGTAGTGAAAACATATAAAACCGAAACACGAATGGCTGTAACCGACATATTTTTTCACCTGAATTACAATTATCTTTGACACTTAGTGTTCCCATTTGGCAGGAATAAATACGGAAAAGTCTTGCTTTGATAAGGCGGATTGTCTATAATAACTGTATTCTTGATGAACAGCAGGAGAATGGATGATGAAATATTATATCGGTATTGATATAGGCGGTACAAAATGCGCTTTGACCGCTGCGCCGACAGACGGCGAAATCATCATGAAAAAAAGCTTTGCCACAAATGTGAGCCGTGGTTGGAAAGCAATCGTAACCGAAATACTGGATACTTTTGAGGCACTGCTGAATGATTGCGGCATTCAGGCTGCCGATGTGGCTGCTGCGGGAATCAGCTGCGGCGGCCCTTTGGACAGCAAAACGGGAACGGTTCAGTGCCCGCCCAATTTGCCGGATTGGGACAATGTTCCCATCACATCATTGGTGACGGAGCGATTCGGCTGCCCCGCATTTTTACAGAACGATGCCAATGCCTGTGCGGTTGCCGAGTGGAAATACGGCGCCGGAAAAGGCACGAATAACATGATATTCTTAACCTTCGGTACAGGAATGGGTGCAGGATTGATTCTTAACGGAAGGTTATACAGCGGCACCAATGACATGGCAGGTGAGGTCGGGCATATCCGGCTTGCAGAGGACGGCCCCGTGGGCTACGGAAAAGCCGGTTCATTTGAAGGCTTCTGCAGCGGTGGCGGTATTGCCCGTTATGCAGCTGCCTGCGCGAAGGAATTCCTGGGGCAGGGGTGCAAAACCTCAGTTTGTGCCGATATTGACGAGGCCGATAAGATTACGGCAAAGGATTTGGCTACTGCCGCGCAAAACGGTGATGCTTTCAGCCTTGGCATTTATGAGGATGTGGGCAGAAATCTCGGAAAGGGCCTTGCCGTATTGATTGATATTTTAAACCCCGAATGTATTGTAATTGGCAGCATTTTTGCCCGCTCCGAGGCGTTGATTCGCCCTGCCATGGAAAAGGTGCTGAAAAAAGAATGCCTTTCCTATGCTTTGGAAAAATGCAGGGTAGTGCCCGCTGCTCTTGGTGAAAGCATTGGAGATTATGCGGCCCTCGGTGTGGCGCAAATCGGATTGGAGGAACAGTAATGCCGAAAAAAATACTTGATGAACTTTTGGAACGTTACCCGGAATTGGAATATCTTCGTGAAGATATCTGCAAAGCCTTTTCCTTAATCTGCAACGCATTCGAATCAGGCGGCAAGTTGCTGGTTTGCGGCAACGGCGGCAGCGCGGCGGATGCCGACCATATTGTGGGCGAACTGATGAAGGGCTTTTTGCTTAAACGACCTTTACCGCTAAACGAAAAAGAAAAACTTCGCGCTGCCGGAGATGCAACGGGAATCGGTGACCATTTGCAAATCGGTTTGCCCGCCATCAATTTGTGTGCACAATCCGGGCTGATGACGGCATTTATCAACGACTGTAATGCCGATGATGTTTTTGCCCAGCAGGTTTATGCCTATGCCCGAAACAGCCTTGATATACTTTTGGGTCTTTCCACAAGCGGTAATTCCCGTAATGTTGTGAATGCCGTTATTACCGCCCGTGCCATCGGTATTCCTTCCGTTGCCATTACCGGAAAAAAAGAGAGTAAACTAAGCAGCCTTGCCACCGTTTGTCTTCGTTTACCCTCCGATGAAACCTTTAAGGTTCAGGAATATACCCTGCCTGTTTACCATTGCATTTGTGCCATGGTGGAGCAATATTTCTTCGGTTAACTGCTTTTAATCATATCCTCCCGTGCGCTGTCATAAATTGATTATGACAAAGTGTACGGGAGGTTTTATTTTGAAAGGCATTGTGGAAGAAAGAGCCGTTCTTTTAGCGGAATATATTGTGGAAAACAAGGCGACAGTCAGAGCGGCGGCAGGAAAATTCGGGGTTAGCAAATCCACTGTTCACATGGATGTGGCAAAGCGTCTGCGAAAGCTTTCCCCGTCCCTTTATGCACAGGTGCGTGAAGTGCTGGATGTGAACAAAGCCGAGCGTCATATTCGTGGCGGCAACGCCACAAAAGAGAAGTATGAACATTTATCGGAACGGTGATTTATCATCTTCTTTTTACCGAATAGTTGTTGAATTTCGTTTATTGCTGTGCTACTATAAAAATACTCCATTTTAAGCGAAAGGAAGTATAAGATGAAACAGTTACAAGTCGGCATTATCGGTGCCGGTCGTATCGGCTCCCTTCACGCCAAATCCATCTGCTACAATGTTCCCACCGCGAAAGTTATCGGTATTACCGATGTTTTTGCCGAGAACGCCAAAAAAGTAGCGGACGAGCTTGGCATTGAAAAAGTGTATGCAGATTATAAAGAGATGCTTTCCGACCCCGCTATTGAGGCCGTGCTGGTTTGCTCCTCCACCGATACTCATGCGGATATCGCCATTGAAGCCGCCAAAGCCGGTAAGCATATTTTCTGCGAAAAGCCCGTTGATCTGACTCCTGCCAAGGTGGAAGCTGTTATTAAAGCCGTTGCCGATGCCGGTGTAAAGCTTCAGGTTGGTTTTAACCGCCGTTTCGACCATAACTTTGCCAACATCCGCAAGATGGTGAATGATGATAAAATCGGTGATGTTCACATTGTACAAATCACCTCCCGTGATCCCGCTCCCCCCTCAGCCGAATATGCAGCCGTCAGCGGCGGTATGTTCATTGATATGACCATTCATGATTTCGATATGGCTTGCTTCATGGCAGGCAGCGAAGTTACCGAGGTTTACGCCAACGCCACTTGCCTTGTTGACCCCGCCATCGGTGAAGCAGGTGATGTGGATACCGCTATCATCAGCCTGAAGTTTGCCAACGGTGCCATCGGTGTTATTGATAACAGCCGCCGTGCCGCTTACGGCTATGACCAGCGCGTAGAGGTGTTCGGCAGCAAGGGTGCCGCCATGGCTTCCAATGACACGCCCACCAATGTTACCTACATGAGCGAAGACGGTGTTGTAACCGACAAACCTCTTTACTTCTTTCTTGAGAGATATATGCAGTCCTTCCGCGATGAGATGCTTCAGTTTGTAGATGCCGTTCTGGAGGACAAGCCCGTTCCCGCCACTGGCAAAGACGGTCTGAACGCCATTCTGATTGCTTTGGCAGCCAAGAAATCCGTTGCCGAGGGCAGACCTGTTCTCATCAGCGAAATCAAATAATTATTCTTTCCAATACATTCAACTCTCACCCACAAGGTATGTTTGGGTGAGAGTTCTTTTTTCTTGCCCGTCCCGGCAATCTTCTTTACATTCTATGCACACAAAGTACCCGTCATCCGTCAGATAACAAGCGTATCTGTTATACACGGTTTCATGGTGTGTTACCATAAAAGCTGTTGGTGGCTTTGAGGGAATATGTAATGCTTTTATGATTTCTTCCGGCTCATCATTCGCAAAAATAGAAACGGTGCAGGAAAATACCTCCTCTATTAATTCATAGCTTTCGGGAGTGCAGGGGGCAGAAAGGGAGATTCGGCACAACTTTTGAAGTTTTTCATCCTTCGTTTCTGCCCGAATCAATAATTCTGCCTTACTTTCATTTTTTACATAAACCGTTGCGGTTCTGTCATCGAACAGAATGTTGTCAGTTGGAATGACGATTCCCGTTTTCTTTTGCAGTTCGGTCAGATACATTTCGGCATTGATATCCTCCTGCCGTGTGCACCCGCAAAAAAATATGAAAATTACAATAAACAGACATATCGGCTTTTTCATGTTTGTCTCCTGCTTTCGGAAGAAATATGAAATTAATGTTCATTCTTTTCTATATCTTTATGCAGTTGACACCCAATTTTTTCTTGTAATTATAATGAAAAGTGTTATAATATAATAACATTTTCAATCAGGAGGAAATACTCATGAGCAAAAAACCGTATTACATTACCACTGCCATTGCTTACACATCCCGTAAGCCGCATATCGGCAACTCTTACGAGATTGTGCTGACCGACTCCATTGCCCGGTTTAAGCGAATGCAGGGTTATGATGTATTCTTCCTTACCGGTACCGACGAACACGGCCTGAAGATTGAACAATACGCCAAAGAGGCCGGTATCAGCCCCAAAGAGTATGTTGACAAGGTGAGCGGTGAAATCCGCGGAATCTGCGACCTGCTCAACACCACTTATGATAAATTCATCCGCACCACCGATGATTATCACGAGGCTGCCGTTCAGAAGATTTTCAAGAAGCTCTATGATCAGGGCGATATCTATAAGAGTTCTTACGAGGGCAACTATTGTGTGCCCTGCGAAAGCTTTTTCACCGATGCACAGCTTGTGGACGGCAAATGCCCCGACTGCGGCCGTGAGGTGACAAAGGCCAGCGAGGAATGCTATTTCCTGAAACTGAGCAAGTACCAGAAACAACTGGAAGATTACATCGAGAGCCATCCCGACTTTATCTATCCCGAAAGCCGCAAAAAAGAGATGCTCAATAACTTTATCAAACCCGGCCTTCAGGATTTGTGCGTAAGCCGCACCAGTTTTAAGTGGGGCATTCCCGTTACTTTTGACGAGAAGCACGTGATTTATGTGTGGATTGATGCCCTTTCCAACTATATCACCGCTTTGGGTTATGACCCTGATGGCAGCGGCGAGCTCTACAAAAAATACTGGCCTGCCGATGTGCATATTATCGGTAAGGATATCATCCGTTTCCATACCATTTACTGGCCCATTATGCTTTTGGCTTTGGGCGAGCCTCTGCCTCAGAAGGTATACGGTCACCCCTGGCTGCTTGTAGGCGATGACAAAATGAGCAAATCCAAGGGTAATGTGATTTACGCCGACGAACTTGCCGCCAAATTCGGCGTGGACGCCGTGCGCTACTATCTGCTTTCCGAGATGCCCCACGCTCAGGACGGTTCGCTGACCTATACTACCATGATTGAGCGCTACAACTCCGATTTGGCCAACACCATCGGTAACCTTGTTAACAGAACCGTTGCCATGGTGAATAAATATTTTGACGGCGTGCGTGAGTGCAATGACTGCGCAGGGGAGTTTGATGACGAATTGAAGGCTGCTGCCTTGCAGACCGTTCCTGCCGTGGCTGAGAACATGGATGCCTTCAAGATTGCCGATGCCGTTGCCGTTGTGGTCAACTTCGCCAAGCGCTGCAACAAATACATTGACGAAACAACACCCTGGACTCTTGCCAAGGATGAGAGCAAGCGCGACCGCCTTGCCACCGTTCTTTATAATCTGACCGAAGCGATTCGTTTCCTCGCTGTGGAGCTGACTCCTTATATTCCCGAAACCGCTGCCAAAATTCTGGAGCAGATTAACTGCAATATCACCGATTATGAATCTCTCAACACCTTCGGCGCTATTCCCGTGGGTTCAAAGGTCGGCACCGCTTTACCTCTGTTTGCCCGTATTGATGTCGAAAAAATGCTGGCAGAGATTCAGGCGGAAATTGATGCAAAGGCCGTTAAAAATGAGAAGAAAGCCGAAATCGAAGGAATTGCCAAAATCGGTATTGAAGACTTCGCCAAGGTTGACCTGCGTGTAGCCAAGGTTGTTGACTGTGTGCCCGTGAAAAAGGCGAAAAAGTTGCTTCAGCTTACTTTGCAGGACGGCACCGGAACCCCTCGCACCGTTGCAAGCGGCATTGCCAAGTGGTACAAGCCCGAGGATTTGATTGGTCACAGTGTGATTGTTGTTTCCAACCTGAAGCCCGCTGTTCTTTGCGGTGTGGAAAGCTGCGGTATGATTCTGGCAGCCGATGCTGGGGAAGATGATGTGAAGGTTATTTTTGCCGACGGTATTCCCGAAGGTTCCAAGGTGCGCTGATGACAGGTATTTTTGACAGCCACGCCCATTATGATGACGGCGCTTTTGACGAAGACAGAGAATTGCTGTTATCCTCTTTGCCCGAAAAAGGCATTGATACGGTAATCAACTGCGGCAGTGATATTAAATCCTCCGCTGTCTGTTTATCACTGAGTGAGCGTTATCCCTATATTTTTGCGGCCTGCGGTGTTCACGGCCTTGAAGCGGCGGAATGTGAATCGGATTATCTTTCCAAGCTTCGTGAGTTTTGCCGTCATCCCCGCTGTGTTGCCATTGGCGAAATCGGCGTGGATTATCACTACGAAGCCGAAACCGGGGATTTACAGCTCAAATTATTTGCCGAACAGTTATCTTTGGCAAAGGAACTGGATTTACCCGTGATCGTGCATGACCGTGAGGCCCACGGTGATGTGCTGAGCCTGCTGAATGAATACCGCCCCAGAGGCGTGGTTCATTGCTTCAGCGGCAGCGCCGAAATGGCAAAAGAAGTTGTAAAATTGGGGATGTATATCGGCCTTGGCGGTGCGGTTACTTTTAAAAATGCCCGCAAACCTTTGGAGGTTGCCGCCGTTGTGCCGGATGACCGACTGCTGATTGAAACGGATTGCCCCTATATGACTCCCGTACCTTTTCGCGGCAAAAGGAATGATTCCTCATTGATTCCTTACACAGCAGAAGTACTGGCGCAGGTGAGGGGAGTATCTTCTCAACAGATTCTGGATTTAACCCGTGAAAACGGCAAACGGCTTTTCGGTGTCTGATTTCAATTTGTAAAAACCGTCGGGCGCTTTGTTTCCGCCTCCCGTATCGGTTCCGTATCAAAATCACCATCCGTATCAAGCGGCAAACAATAATTCTTCCAATGATAGATATGCTGTTGGGCGAGCATGACCGAGCCGATGATA
>JAZRWZ010000092.1:0-9475 GCA_045599985.1 Acutalibacteraceae bacterium
TGGGATTGCATGAGTCTGTTTTTAGTTGTTTTGGCGAACGTATTATACTAAAAATAAACAACTTATGCAATCCTATTATGCTTTACGTGTCAATTAAAGGGTATAGTACCCTCCCTGTATTTTAATTCTTCCAACGCGTGATTTATCAATTCTTTTCTTGATTGCGGCCAAGCATGAGAAAAGGCTTCTCCATTCCATATACTGTTGCAAACTTCCGTTGTATAACGTTCTTCTACGGATGCCTCATCTCTGTATACCGGACATATTGTCATATAATCGCCATCATGCATGTCAGTTTCAGGGAGAACTGCCGTTTCTCCTACAGAAAAATTAAACAGGGAAACTATGATAAGTAATGCAATAGAAAAATTGATTTTCATAGAAGAAATCGTTCATTTATGAGTAAACTTGCGCCCTTTTTTCGACACTTAGGAAGCTAATTTAAGCCCCCTTTCTTGTGTTCATCTGGCGTATGAAGATGTTATATCACACATCTTTCTCGGATGTCAATCCGTTTTTGGTGCGATTTTGTGGCGCTTTTGGCGGGGCTCACCTCAAAACATGCAAGAGAATATCATTCGTGGGAGTAACCGCATGTAATATATCATATATATAAAACTTTTAATTAGAGGACAATCATATCAACCTATTGTATTAATGTCAAGAGTTTATCAGAATAAACGAGATTATTATTTTAACGCTTGTACGTGTAAGCTGCCGCCCCACGTTTGACACGAAAAAGCCATTTTTACGTTAGGCGAGCGGATGTTGCTTCCATAGCATACAGCGAGGATTGATGTCAATCTATTTTTCGGGCATTTTCGTAGCGAAGGTCAGACGTCCCGAGCGCAGAGGGGGCACGGAGCGTAGCGGAGTGAGCTTGGACGAAGCGTAGGAAACGCCCGAAAATTCGCCGCAGGGGGGGGTAGCTTTGACGACGGCTGTACCCCGAAGGAGTCTCATAGTTCAGGCTTTCATGCGGGCGTTGGGTGTTGTAATAATTCAGCCACTCCGCCGTCACCTGCTGCGCTTCTTGCAGACTTCTGCACTCCCGAAGCAGGAAAAAGTCATGTCCGGATCGATAAAATATTATCAAAAAAATCAATGCATATCAATCCCCGAATACAAATCCCTTTGTTTTGTATAATGATTCATACACTTAAAACATTATTTACCACTTTCCTCCAATAAGCTGCGCCCCGGAAATCAACGGATAGGTTACATTCGCATACAGCGAAAGAGGTATATCAACTACAACAAATACCACAGGAGTAATAAAATACTTATCCTTTACAGATGAGGTTAGCTGTTTAATTGGGACAACTCTGAGTTCTTTGTACGAATCACAAAAAGGAGCCACAAACGAAAAGCTTATATCATACCTAACATCTATATTATTGAGCATTATCCAGTCCTGATAATCAGATTTCTGATAATTATATAATACTTCTTTAAATAAATTTTCATCACGCCACTGAAGAGGTATATCCGATGTTCCGTATATCTGCAAGAAGCGAACGGCAGAATTTCGGTTTAATTTGTAGTAACGCAAGTCTTGAGAATACTGTACAACTTGATCTTTTGCCCCTCTTTTGTAAAAGTAGGAATTCTTTTTGTAGCGTGGAGGTATTAGTTTATAGGTGACAATTCTACCCTCAAGATAATAATCGTTAGCCTTTTTGATAATGGAAAATTTTGCTTTATCGTTGTTGACAAAGATGGGATAAATACCCTCGTTAATACACTGTCTTTCTGCAATCATTGAAGATTGGTTTGACAATAGGCACGAAGGCAACAATAGTATTAAAACCAATACTGCAAAAAATTGTAAAAACCTATACAAGTAAACTTTTTTCATCTTATAAACACAACACGCGTTCTTTGAACAGACATTGACACTTGTACCATGCAGGGTAGTTTAGTGTCAAGCAATTTTGAGCACGTCTCAGGCGTTTTTAAGATCGGTAAGGTTTGAAAATCCGACGGCAGCGGGAAACGCACTATGTCTATGACCTTATCGGCAGTAACGAGCGCGCTACCACCCAACTGCCCAACGGAAGCATTTTGGAACAAAGCATCAACAACGGCTTCGGACAGGCCGTCGTTCAGGCACAGCCGAACACCCTCGGCGGCTTTATTTGCAGCCGAAATACTTACAATGAGTTAGGTCAACTTACGCAACAAAACGTTGACGGACAAGCCCCGTGCTGTATACTTACGATGCCATGGGGAATGTCTGCCGACAGACCGTGTTGTTTAATTAAATGACACAAAAAAAGATTGCTTTTTTGCGCTTTCTGTTGTACTCAACATAAGAATGTTTATGTCATTTAAAATCTTTAAAATTCTCCTTTTTGCAATGTTTTTTTCTTCATGCAAGCAGTGGAACAAGATTGATGTGGATTTAAAGTCTCCCTCTCTTCAGTACGCATTTAACTTGCAAACTGGTGAACATATTCATAACATTCGTAGGATAAACAATGTTCTATCAATAACGACAGGTGTCAAGGACAATAAAGAATGTTGTCATATACTCAACAATGAGAATAACAATGCAATAAAAATAGAAAATTTAATTCAAAGGATTGTTGATACTGGAGAATTTACAGGCCACAGACCATTTCATAGCGATTCATTTAAAAATTATCTCATAGAAACATCAAGTTCGACTCCAAAGATGCATTTTTCGATTATTAACGGAAAAAGTTTCACTTGGTATTATCTGCACGATAAGGAAGTGGGTGAAGCAGGCTTGCATCAAATTGCTATAGAATTGGATGAAATTTTTGTTCGCATCAAAAAAGAAATAAAAAAGCAGTAGCCGCCCTCTTATGTAGAGATGAGATAGTTTTGTTAATGTCACCGGGGTGGGCAACTCGCAAGAAAATGCTACACGCTTATTCCAAAATTACCTCAATGTGAATGCGAAAGGGTAATGTTAACGCGTTTTGTAAAGCCTTAATAACAAGTCATTTCCAAAACTTCCTGCAATCGTTATGAGTCAAGGCGGATTTCGGGATAATTTTCGGAAAACAGCCTCAATTTTTATAAGTCGTTTATACGCAACGTATAGGAGTCGCTAAAAATCACAGTCACAAAAAGGCTACTAAGAAGCGGTTCAACCGAACGGTTGAACCGCTTTTTTTGTTGTAAGAACGACGCGATAGGCGCATTACGGTGAAAGTCTACATGGAGTCGCGATGATGCAAAATTATATCAAACTGCATCGTTCAATAATCCAAGACTGAATTTTGGTGGGTAGAGAACATTCAGTTTGGGGAGCATTCTCCTTTAACGTTGAAATCGGAAAGAAAGGATTCACCGCTTTTCAATTGAGGGCGAAAGCTAAGGGATAGAATAATTCAAGGTGTACAATTGGTCGCAGAGTCGTGCGCAACCTGTGAAAAACAGTAAGGCTAACTCGGATCAGCG
This sequence comes from Acutalibacteraceae bacterium, assembly GCA_045599985.1. Lineage (GTDB taxonomy): Bacteria > Bacillota > Clostridia > Oscillospirales > Acutalibacteraceae > CAG-177. Next base: position 3,433 of record JAZRWZ010000092.1, read on the forward strand.
AACGAAGAAACATGCCCCTTTCTATAAACGACTTAATCGTTAATAGGAAAACGTTGCATGCTGCAAATGGCAGGTATAATGAGAAACTAGTAGCTTTCGCTTTCAATTTTTTATTACGAGAGGAGAAGAGCGGCCTCAGCTTGTCATATCTGCTTCGAAAAAAACTTAAACGGCTTTTTTTTCAAAATCAGTAATATTATTACAGACAAAACTCCGGAGAATATCATAAGGTAAAAAATTGAGGGATAGACACCTTTCCGTAGTAAGGCAAAAAATTCCAATATGATTGCATAACAAAGAAAAAGGGCTAAAAAAACAAGCCACCCACCATTCCAAATAAAGCAAAGCAACCTGTCCATAATCCGAAAAGAATTTTTTAATTGTCCGGAATTGTCCCTAAAGGAAGGGATATCGCATATCCTGCCTCCCTGAACAGCGTAAGTTTGTTCCGTGATAGTAAATGCGTCTGAATGTGGTGCACAAATATTCCAAAGATAGCACATAATAAGTATCGAGATTTGCTGTTTGATATCTAACTGCGCCACAATTTTTAAATCTTCGGAATTTAAAAAACACGTTCTTCCGGAGTCTCCGCAAAAGGAGGCTAAAGAAAAGTTCGGTGAATCAATAATGTACTTTCTTCGTGAGGCATAGGCAAAGGAGGTTGCGATTCCCTGGTTATTATGTCTTGCCCATAAATATCGTTTAGTAAAATCATCCTCTACGATATAAATAGGTGGCAATTTATCGGAAGTAAAAATGACGTTCCCATCCCGATATTTAGCTATAGGAGTCTCATTACAATAAAAAACGCCTTCCCCATGCGGAAGTCTGTTCCCTGTCAGAGTCGCTAATACCCATCTTTTGGTTTTTATAACGGCAGATATTTCAAATTCTGCCAGAGAAAATTGCATGGAAATAATTTTCTCGCGTGAAACGTCTAGAGCGAAATTATAAGTATGAGTCCTGCCTTCAATGTGTTTCTCAATAACTCCTGCAAATAATTTTTCTATTTTTATGGAAGAAGTAAAAATCTCTTGGATTTTATTGAAATCAAAGGGCTGCATACAAATATTATCTATGGTCCTCTTCTCAAGATAATTAAAATTATGTGAAATTCAAGAACTTTCTTTGTCATGAACAAGAAAGCAATACGCGCACGCATGCTGTCGTTGTTGGATTCAGAACTGTGGTTATTTTTCTAGTTCGATTTGATTCCGGCACCTATTTGTTCCCCCGGTATCCGGCGGCTCGGCGCAAGGCTTTCCATTTTCGATTCCCTCCTTGCGGAACAGTGTAGTCGTTCTTCCTGATGCCGAAAATACCATGTAGCGGTACGGTGTGCACACCATCTGTCTTGCTGACTACGACTATATGGGGCGCCGCGTGTTCAAGCGTGAGGAAAGCAACGGCAGCACCACCAGCCATCTGCGCTTCCTCTATCGCGACTACCTCCAAATCGCAGCCATCGACCTGACGCGCCCCACGCTCAACGCCATGTGGCTCATCACGTGGGACCCGATCCAGCCCATAGCCACTCGCCCACTGACCATCCCAAAGGACGGCACATGGTACACCTACGGCCTTGACCTCACCAAGAACGTGTGCGAAGTATTCGGCTCCGCCGGTTACATCGCCACCACCTACACCTATCCCCCCCTATGGTGGAGTCACAGGCACCGGTAATATTCAACAGCCTATTCAATGGAGTAGTGAATTTTATGATTCAGAGCTTGCCCTCGTCTACTACAACTACCGCCATTATAATCCGAAAGAGGGAAAGTGGATTGGGCGAGATAAAATAGTATTGACAACACAATCCAATTCATATACATTGACTCCCAATAACACAGTTCGTTATTGGGATCGTTTAGGCCTTTATGTTGTTCTGTGTTTTTCATATCAAGAGGGCACTATCACAGGTTTTAGAAAGATGGAAGATTCTTCAAAAATAGAAAATTTGACACCGAAAGTTAAAAATGTTTTTTTCGGAAATTATGACAAAAAAACACAAATTAACCACACGAACAATCCGGATTCTCAACATGTGATAGATCGCGGGCCAATTCCTATTGGAGAATACTGGATTGACTTTGAATATACCCCCGACGAACACATCCAAGACGCTATTGAAGGCGGAAATGATAAATGGCACAAGCTCTATGGTGATAATGGCAATGGAGGAAAATCCTATGACAAGGTATGTGTATTGAATCCTGAAACTGGAAAATATGAGTATAGAGGTGGTTTCAATCTCCATACCGGATGCGCCAGTAATGTCTGTGTCACGATAGAGTCTGAAATAGAAGATGATACGGATCCTGAATATCCTCAAAGTAGTGAATACGATAGATTAAATGAGTTTATCAATCAGGCTGCCTCATCGCCATTGCGTAACCCACGAAACCGAAAACAGAAATTTTTAGGAATTCTACTTGTAGAAAAATGCCAAAAGGATTGTGAAAAGAGTTTAAAAGATTACAAAAGAAAACTTTTATCCCTGCTCATGATATTCTTCTTTTTTATGGGGTCTATGGGGCAGGCAGATACTGTAGTCGATACCAATTCCCAGGCTATTCAAACTGCATTAGCAATTGAAAAAATTGCTAAAAGTGCTCCGAGTTTAGAATTCGAATCAGAATATTCTGAAAAAATAAGGAAAATTATAGATAATGTACAAGATGAACAAACATTATTTGCATTGGCTATTTTATTTCACGAAGGGTATCCCGACTTCCTTTCATCTCCTGAAGATAGACTTATGTTTTACGCTCAAGAACATACAGTTTCGCAATTAGCAAAGATGGGCACAGAACAAGCCTATCATTACTTCAAAACATTAAAAACACTATATGGTCGAGATGGAGCTAACTATTCCCTATACAGGTTGCGTGAATATCGTTATTTAAAACAGTATTCCGAAGATCCCGAAATAAAAAATGCGCAATCTGACGGCAAATGGCGATAATGAGGAATCGAGAGAGGGGCGAAAGCCCCCTACTCGATTAGGGCGGCAAGGTTTGAAAATCTATCGTCAGCAGAGCGAGCCATCGGCGTTACAATTCCTCTTCCGCGCCGTTGCCGGGTGACAGGATGGTGCGCTTGGGGTACTTTTTGCGGTAGGCTGCCAAAGCACGGAGACGGCGGCGGTGGCGGAAGGTAATCATGATTCGCGCGGCAAAATCCCGGGGGATGCTCCCGTTATCATGCAGCGCTTTCAAGGCGGCGCAGGAAGGGGCGCTGTCCGCCTCATCGGCATGGTGCAGCAGGGGCATCAAATCGGGATTGCGAAGCAGATACTCCCTTTCGCTTTCAGAAAAAGCATAGGGTCGGCGCAAGTCGGCAGCATCGGGAATCAGACGGCTCATAACGGACAGAAAAGATAATAACCACCGCGATTGTACTGTTTTTCGACAGCAAGTGCAAGGCTTTGCCGCAACGAGCGCGCTACCACCCAACTGCCCAACGGCATCCTTTTGGAACAAAGCATCACCAACGGCTTCGGGCAGACCATCGTTCAGGCACAGCCTTACTTGCCGCGGTGCAGGGCTGCAAGGCTGCGGAAATGGAGATAGCGCATGCAAAAGGTCTTCCAACATGCCCGCAGATGGCAGAGGTGGTAGGCAAGCACGCGCCCTTCTTTGCGCCCGAACGGTCCTTCGTAAAAGCCGCGGCGGCTGAAATCGACGTTGATGCCGTGGGCGGCAAACAGCTCGACCACGGGGCGGTACCATTTGCCCTGAATGATGCCTGTGAAGAGGTAGCTCATCGGGTAGCGACCCGCTTGGGGGGCGGCCACATAGAAGCCGCAGTCGCGTTTCTTGGCGCGGCGGGCGGCGTGGTATTCCCAATCCCAACCGCTCTCATGCTCCAGCAGCAGGGCTTGCATGGTGCTTTTGCGCCACAGGGCGGCTTGCAGCGAGGCGAAGCAGTCGTCATCCTTACGCCCGCGCAACAGTCCTGCATATTCACAGGGTTCCGTGCGGGTGATGCCACATTCCGTCAGGTGGATGCAGTCGATGCTCGGTTCTTGCTGCATGAGCTGCACCAGCTCGGCGATGCGGGCGGCATCCGCAGGGGTATTCAGAAAATAATCCTCCTGCATGTAGAGGATGATATCGGCGTCAATCGCCTCCAAGGCGCGGGCGGTACACCAGCCCCATGCGGGAGGGCGTTTGGCGTTCCATCCGTGGGCGGTGCAGACGTTGAGAGGAACAATATCAAGCCCTGCGAACGCGAAATCCGCCCGCTCGGTGTTCAGGTACAGGCGGCTGTTCGGCACGCCGTACTGCGCCCAGAGGGTACAAAACGGCTCCCAGCAGTCGGCAAACTTATCGCAGGTGTTGATGAGAACCGCCAAGCGCATGGCTTAATCGAAAAGCGAGGGGTAGGAACGCAGGGCAACCTCTTTGGACAGGGCGCGGATGGTGTAGCTGTCACCCGCTTGCAGTGCCTTTTCGGCCATGGTCTGACATTCCGCATAGTTCAGGTGGCGGATGCCGAAGCGCACCAGCGGCAGCAGGTGTGTACCCACGGAAAGCTCCGTAGCCCCCAAGCCCACCAGCAGCGGGAGCAGGGTGATATCGCCGCCCATTTCGCCGCAGATGGCGGTGGGGATGCCCGCGCCGATGGTGTGGTGCATCAGGCGAATGACACCGGGGTGCGTGGGGCGGAACATGCTTGCCACGCGGTAGTTCACGCGATCCACGGCAATGGTGTACTGCGTCAAGTCGTTGGTACCGATGGAGAAGAAATCCACATGGCGGGCAAGGACATCGGCCATCATGGCGGCGCTGGGTACCTCAATCATGATACCCACGCGCATCTGCTCATCGAACGCCAACCCGCGCTCGCGCAGCTCGTTGCGGCATTCTTCCAACAGGCGGTGGCAGTCCTTCACCTCGGTAATGCCCGACACCATGGGGAACATGACCCCCACCTTGCCGTGGGCGGAAGCGCGCAGAATGGCGCGCAGTTGCTCCTTGAAGATTTCGGGGCGGCTCAGCGACACGCGGATGCCGCGCCAACCGAGGAAAGGGTTGTCCTCTTTCTCCTCCAGCACCTCGAAGGGCAGCTTATCGCCGCCTGAATCGAGCGTGCGGAAAATCACCTCGTGCGGGGCGCAGCTCTCCACCAGCTTGCGGTAGTGTTGGTACTGCGCTTCTTCATCGGGCAGCTTGTCGCCGCCCAACAGGAAAAACTCCGTGCGGAACAGGCCGACGCCCTCCGCGCCGCTGCGTTTTACCGCTTCGTACTCGTGGGCGAACTCCACGTTGGCGGCTAAGCGGATATGGCGACCGTCCTGCGTCACCGAGGGCAAATCCTTCATGCCCACCAGCGCTTCATACGCCTTGGTCTTTTCCGCTTGCAGGGTGCGGTAGTGCTCCAGCGTTTCCTCCGTGGGGTTCAGGATGATTTGCCCGCTGTAGCCGTCCAGAATGGCGTACTGCCCTTGGCGGGAATCCATCACCAGCCGCGGCACGGCGACCACGGCGGGCAGCCCCAGCGAGCGGGCGAGAATGGCGGTGTGCGACACGGCGGAACCCATCTCCGTGACAAAGCCCAACACGCGCTTGGGGTCAAGGTCGGCGGTGTCGCTGGGGGCAAGGTCGTAGGCGGCCAACACGCAGGGCGGCGCTCCCTTGTCGGAGAGGGTGTCCGTGTTTTCCTGCGGTGCCATGTTTTTCAGCACGCGTTGCAGCACGTCGGCAATATCCACCGCGCGGGAACGCAGATAGGGATCGTCCACACGGCGGATGACCTCCATAAAGTTCTGCACCACGGCGTAGTACACCGATTCGATGTTCTGCAACCGCTTGGCCAGCTCTTTGTTGAGGCGGCTCAGGATGGTGCGGTCGCGCAGAAAGAGCAGGTGGGCATCGAAAATGGCGGCTTCCGCCGCGCCGGAGATTTTTTCTACGCGCTCTTTCAGAGCGTTCAGCTCGTGCTCCGTGCGGTCGATGGCGGCTTCAAAACGCTCCCACTCCTTTTCAATATCGGCGGGGGTAATGGCGTGGGCGGGAAGTCGGATCGTAGCCATGTC
>JAZRWZ010000093.1:0-1478 GCA_045599985.1 Acutalibacteraceae bacterium
ATCCCCTTGCCTCCCTGATTGTGCACCCGCGGCTGGAAAAGGATTTTTACAAAGGCCCCATCCGGGCAAACGCCTTTGCTCTGTTTCAGGCGGCAAGCCCATGCCCCGTTTGCTACAACGGGGATTTGCAGCACAGAGGGCACATTGCCGATTTTGTTGCGGCAAACCCCGATGTGCCCCGCCTGATGTGCGGCCGCGGCTTTATCGCCAACCCCAAGCTGGTGGGGGAAGCCATGGGTGAAGCCCCCCTCACCAAAGCGGAATTTGCCGCGTTTTATGAGGAATTCTTTGCCCGCAACCGTGAAAAACTGACCGATGACAGGCAGCTTCTGGCCCACATGAAGGAGTATTGGGCCTACTGGGGGCCGAATTTTGAAAACTGCGAAAAGCCCCTGAAGCAGCTGCGCAAGGCCACCGCCCTGCCGGATTACAAAGACGCTGCCGCCCGCATACTCGCCTTTGGTGTGCTGCGCAATCCCGCCGGGTCACACCCCGCCGGAATATAAAATGATGAAGTATCTTTCAATACAATTCCTCTTTCACATGATGATTTTTTCTGCAAAGTCAAAGAGGGCTTCCGCCTGACTCACATAGTTTTGTCTGTTGGGGTCAGGTACAATTCGACTGAAAATAATATCCTTATTCCCGATAAATGCTTTTACGCTTTCGGTAACCGCCGCTTTCATTTCGCCGTGCTTTTTGCAGATTTCGTTTAGGGTGAACAGCGCGAATGAAAGATACTGAAAATAGACGCTGTTAAAATCCCCGTGAGTTGACAGGCGGTAATTCTCCTCAAGATGCGTGTGGTACATCGCTTTTTCGTACTCGCCCGGTTCAAGAATTCCGCACACTTCTTCCGTCATTTCTTTATCCGCAAATCTGCCGCACAGGCTCAGGGCAATCACGCTCTGCATCTGGTTGGTGCGGCGGCAATCATCAAGATAATCATCCGTTCTGTTTTTCACCGTTTCCCGCAGAACGGGCAGACAAAGCTCGTTTCCCGTTATCCCGAGGGCGATGGCGGCGTTTTTGCGAAGCATGGGATTGCCGGATTTCAGTTCAGCATTAAGATACTCCGCTGTTTTCTCTTTGCCGAGCAGCTTGCACGACCACAGCGCGACACCGGGCTTGTCGCCGGAAAGAGCGCGGATGATTTCTTCCTTTTCCGTCATCCATTCAAAGGGCCGATAAACGCCTCCTCTTTCCTCAAACCCCCGGGGTTTTCTTTTATTGCTGTCAAAGCAGCCCCGGTCTGTCAGCGTCTTCTGCAGTTTTTCAAAATCAAGCGCAAGAATATTATTTTTGCCCGCCTTTACAGCCCGGGCAACGGCAACGCCCGCGCATTCGCCAAGGCGGTGCATATCGCGAACCATTCTTGCGGCACCGGCAATGTAGCTGTCAACGGAAAGGCACCTGCATGCCGAAACAATGCCGTTTTTACCCTTGGGGACCAGACACCCGGCAGGCACGGGGATTTT
>JAZRWZ010000094.1:0-2376 GCA_045599985.1 Acutalibacteraceae bacterium
GCCTTGGTGTAGCCTAACAGAGTGCCCACCTGCGTGTCATCGGCCAATTCAAGAATGAAGGAGCCATATGCGTAGCCGAAAATATCTTTAAGACTTACGGCCTTATCAAAGGCAAAGCCAAGGCCGTTGCCGAAGCACATCTTCATGATGGCCTCTGCCACACCGCCGTAGGTGGGAGTGTAAGCGGCAAGCACTTTCTTTTCACGCATCAAAGCGGTAACCTGCTTATAGAGTGCTTTTTCACTTTCTGCCACAGGCAATTTCTCATTGTCATAATCGGGCTTGAGCCAAACGACCTTATGACCTGCGCCTTTGAATTCGGGAGTAATGATGTTCTTATTGTTCTCGGTGGTAACGGCAAAGGAAACCAGCGTGGGAGGAACATCGATATTCTCGAAGGTGCCGCTCATGGAATCCTTACCGCCGATGGCGGCAATGCCGTATTCCATCTGTGCCTTGAAAGCGCCAAGCAATGCGGCAAGGGGTTTACCCCAACGAGTGGGACTGGTCTGGGGCTTCTCAAAATACTCCTGGAAGGTCAGATAAACATCTTCAAAGGCGGCGCCCGCGCCAATCAGCTTACTCACGGATTCCACAACAGCAAGGTATGCGGCGTGATAAGGGCTCTTTTCGGAGATGTAGGGATTAAATCCCCAAGCCATCAGGGAGCAGGTATCGGTATGGGCCTTTTCAACGGAAACCTTGTTAACCATGGCCTGTGAGGGCGTTAACTGGTTTTTGCCGCCGAAGGGCATCATAACCGTGCCGGCGCCAATGGTGGAGTCAAAGCGCTCGGACAAGCCGCGCTTGGAGCAGACATTGAGGTCATCTGCCAGTTTCTTGTAACCTTCAACAAAATCCTTCACTTCGACTTTATCAAACGCTTCGGGATTGGCGGGAGCAATATCAATGTGCTTTTCGGCACCGTTGGAATTCAGAAATTCGCGGGAAATATCAACAATGTATTTGCCGTTCCACTTCATCTTAAGACGAGGCTCTTCGCGCACAACAGCCACTACGGTAGCCTCAAGGTTTTCGGCATCGGCAATCTGTTTGAATCTTTCCATATCCTCGGGAGCAACCACAACTGCCATACGCTCCTGAGATTCGCTGATGGCAAGCTCGGTGCCGTCAAGGCCATCATATTTTCGGGGTACGGCGTTCAAATCAATTTCAAGGCCGTCAGCCAGCTCACCAATGGCAACGGATACACCGCCTGCACCGAAATCGTTGCAGCGCTTAATCAGGAGAGATGCTTCCTTGTTGCGGAACAGGCGCTGAAGCTTGCGTTCCTCGGGAGCGTTGCCCTTCTGCACCTCGGCACCGCAGTTTTCAAGGCTTTCCAAAGTGTGAGATTTGGAGGAGCCGGTAGCGCCGCCGCAGCCGTCACGGCCGGTTCTGCCGCCAAGAAGAATGACGATATCGCCATCCACCGGGCATTCACGGCGCACATTCTCCGCAGGAGCGGCACCGATAACGGCACCGATTTCAAGGCGTTTAGCTACATAACCGTCGTGATAAAGCTCATCCACCTGCCCTGTTGCCAAACCAATCTGATTTCCGTAGGAGCTGTAACCGGCAGCGGCTGTGGTAACAAGCTTACGCTGAGGCAATTTGCCGGGGATGGTTTCGCTTACGGGCTTTAAGGGGTTGGCTGCGCCGGTAACGCGCATGGCGCCGTAAACATAGGAACGGCCGGAGAGTGGGTCACGGATGGCACCGCCGATGCAGGTGGCGGCACCGCCGAAGGGTTCGATTTCGGTAGGATGGTTGTGGGTTTCGTTCTTGAAGAGCAGCAGCCAATCCTGCTCCTCACCCTCAACATTTACTTTAATTTTAACTGTGCAGGCATTGATTTCTTCGGATTCATCCAGCTTGGGCAGTTTGCCCTGCTTTTTAAGAACCTTGGCGGCAAGGGTGCCGATATCCATCAAGGTAACGGGTTTGGTTCTGTTCAGCTCACGGCGTGCATCCATATATTCGTCATAGGCGGCCTGCAGAGTCGCATCCTCGAATTTTGCACTGTCGATAATGGTGAGGAAGGTTGTGTGACGGCAGTGATCGGACCAATAGGTATCAATCATGCGGATTTCGGTGATGGTGGGGTCACGGTGCTCGCTCCTGAAATAATCGCGACAGAAGGTGATGTCACCCAAATCCATTGCCAGACCGTATTGCTTCACAAAAGCGGCAAGGCCGTCTTTTTCCAGATTGCAGAAGCCGTCCAGAGTTTCCACGGTGGTGGGAATCTCATAATCCGCTTTCAGAGTGGCAAAGCAATTCAGCGTTGCCTCGCGGCTCTCCACGGGGTTGATAACATACTTTTTAATGGCATTAAGTTCCTCATCGGAAACGGTACCGCTGGGGATATAAACC
>JAZRWZ010000095.1:0-18159 GCA_045599985.1 Acutalibacteraceae bacterium
AGCAGGGCGGTGTATCCCTGAATGACGAAAAGGTGACCGATGTGAACCTGACCGTTGCCGGTGACGATATCAAGGCCAACCCCGCCATCATCCGCAAGGGTAAAAAGGTGTTCCACAAAATCACCATGGCATAAGACAAGTAAATACGAATAAAAAAGAACAGCGATGTTTTCCGGCTTCGGAAAACATCGCTGTTTTGGTGTTTTATTTTGGAAAATGCGGGGGATTATTTTTTGTCGCCGTCCTGGAAATAGAACTTGAACTGCTGCTCCTCTTTTTTGCGGGCTTTCAGCTCACGCTTGGAGGGCTCGGCTTTCTTGGAGGCCTTGTCGGCGGCTTTTTCTGCCTTGCCTTCGGCGTTCTTCTTTTCTGCCGCTAATCTTTCGGCGGCCTTTTGGCGCTCCAAAGCGGCCTTCTTGCTGGATTTTAATTCGGCGGCGGAGGGCTTTTTATCGGAGGGAACGGCAAGGGTAATGGCGTTTTTATCCTTCTCTTTGTTCAGCTTTTTGATTTCTTTCTTCTGGAGGGCATCTGCCTCCTTGGCGGCTTTGGCATCGGCCTTTGCCTGCTCTTTTTTTGCCTTTTCATCTGCCTTTTGGCGTTCCTTGGTGATTCTTTCGCGCTCTTTGGCTGCTTTGGCGGCGGCCTTGGAATCATCCTTGCCTTCCTTGGGCATTACCAGATTGATGTCATTCTTCTTCTTGGCATCCTGCTTCTCTTTGAGAGCAGCCTCTCTGGCGGCATCCTTGGCGACTTTCTCGCTGGCCTTTTCCTGCTCCTTTTTGGCCTTTTCCTGCTCCTTCTGGTGCTCCTGAATCACGCGGTCACGCTCTTTGGCGGCTCTTTCGCCGGCTCTGGCGTTTCTCTCTTTTTCGAGTTTGTTTTCTTTTTCTTTTTCTTTCTTTTCCTTATCGGATTTGGGCTCTTTTTCTTTCTTCTCTTTGGGTTCCCTGGCTTTCTTTTCCTTCTTGGGCTTTTCGCCGTTGTCACCCTTCTTCTTGTTTTTCATCAGGAAGAACAGGAGGGCCGCAATCAGAAGCACCACCACGGCGATGATGACGAAAATAAGGGGGGAGGTGGTCTTTTCATCATTGTTGTCGCCGGTTACGGGCTCGGTGGTGGGTTCCGTTGTGGGTTCCGCGGGCTTGGTGGTTTCGGGCTCGGGTGCCCAATCGGGAACGGGGGCGGCAGCGGTAATGGGCTTGCCGTCACCAAGGTCAATGCTTAAAGCGGCCTTTTCGTTTGCGGTAACGGGGCCATCGGCGGTGAGGGTCAGGGCAGCGGAGCCGGTGACCTTCTTTTTGATGTCATCAAATTTTTTATCGATATTGTCGGTGCCGTAGGCAACGGTTTTGCCCTTGGCATTCTTCATCAGTTCCGTGAAATTGCTCTTATCCTTTGCGCTGAGGTTATCGGGATAAAAGGCGCGGAAGGTATCGGGCATGGCGGCAAGGGCCTTCTGACCGTCTTCCTTGGAAGATGCACTCTTGGTATCCACACCGTCGGTAAAGATGACGGGAATCACGGTGTCGGCCTTGCTCTCTTTGCAGAGTTCGGACAGCTTGCCCAGAGTATCGTAGAAAACGGTTTCCTGACCGACATAGGCAATGCCGTCAATCTTTTTGAAGGCCTCGTCCTTGGATTCGGAACCGTTCAGAACCTGCTTAATCTCGCTGTCGAAGTAATACAGCTTTATGGTTTCGTTTTCGCCCTTGGCGTTATAAAGGGATTTCAAAGCCTTTTTGGTGGCGTTGAAATAGGCCTGACGCACGGATTGGGAGGTATCCAGCATAACAATCCATTCGGTGGAACCGCTGTTGTTCCCGGCCTTGGCAACGGTCAGGGGCTGACCGTCGAGGGTAGCGGTAACCTTGGCAGGGTCGATTTTTTGTGTTACGCCGTTTAATTCAACCTCAATGTTCGGCAAATCCGGATTTACATTGCTGATTTCAGCGGCAAAGGAGGTAACCGAAAGCAAAAGGCAAAGCGAAAGGCAAAGCGCAATAGCTGCAAGGATTCGTTTCATTTCTTCATCCCTCCAATATAATTAGATAAATTATAACATATTCTCCGATTTTGGCAATCGGTTTTTGAAATGTTTTTCACGGAATCTTGTTTTGGATAACTTAATATTAAAACGATAGCGGAAAAATCCGCATATTCAATAAGGATTAATTTGCCTGCAACTTGGACAAAAAATAGACACACTTTTGTTTAACAAAAGTGTGTCCTTTTGGTGATCCATCGGGGATTCGAACCCCGGACACCTTGATTAAAAGTCAAGTGCTCTGCCAACTGAGCTAATGAATCATATTCCCTAATGCCCATGTATAATACAACAATCGTTGAGGATTGTCAATAGTTTTTTAAAAAAAGCTTTGTAATACGAAATAAGAATCATATAAATATCGCTTGAAATACAAGGTAAGGTGTTATATAATCGGTTTGAACCTATTATATTGTGTCAAACGGAGGGATTCTATGAAGCTCACTATGTCACAGGCTCTCGTCAAGTTTCTGGATAACCAGTATGTCAACTTTGACGGAGTTGAAACCAAGTTCGTAGACGGTATTTTCGGTATTTTCGGCCACGGCTGTGTGGTCGGTATCGGTCAGGCACTGGAGCAGGGCGGTCACAATTTGAAGTTCTATCAGGGCCATAACGAGCAGGGCATGGCTCATGCCGCCATCGCCTTTGCCAAGCAGAAAAACCGCCGCCAGATTATTGCCTGCACCTCTTCCATCGGGCCCGGTGCATTGAATATGGTTACCGCCGCGGGTACCGCCACGGCCAACCGCATTCCTTTGCTGCTTCTGCCCGGTGATACCTTTGCCTGCCGCCAGCCCGACCCCGTGCTGCAGCAGATTGAGCAGCCCACCAGTGTTGCCACCACCGCCAACGATGCTTTCCGTGCCGTTTGCAAATATTGGGACAGAGTGGTGCGCCCCGAGCAGCTGATGACCGCCTGCATCAACGCCATGCGCGTGCTTACCGATTGGGCGGAAACCGGCGCTGTTTGCCTTGCCATGCCTCAGGATGTGGAGGGTGAGGCCTATGATTACCCCGATTATTTCCTGCAGAAGCGTGTTTGGTATATGGACCGCCGCTCTCCCACCAACCGTGAGATTGAGGCTGCGGTTAAGGCCATTGCCGCCAGCGAAAAGCCCCTGATGATTGTGGGCGGCGGCGTTACTTACTCCGAGGCCTGGGATACCGCACAGTTCTTTGCCGAAAAATTCAATATCCCCATCGGCGAAACACAGGCCGGCAAGGGCAATATCCGTTGGGATGTGCCCCTGAATATGGGCGGCATCGGTGTAACCGGCGGCCCCGCAGCCAATGAGCTTGCCAAGCAGGCCGATTTGATTATTGCCGTGGGCACCAGATTAACCGATTTTACCACCTCTTCCAAGTGGCTGTTCCGGAATCCCGCCTGCAAAATCGTCAACATCAATGTATCTCCCTTTGATGCCTTCAAGATGGATGCCATCTCCGTGATTGCCGATGCCAAAAACGCCCTGCTCGATATCATGGGCGCTTTGACGGAGGAAGAGTACATCTCCGACTGGGGCGAGGAGCTGGAGGATGCCAAGAGCGCCTACAACTCCGAGGTGGACAGAAATTACAGCGTATACCTGCCCGATGGCCTTTCACAGACCCGCGCTTTGGGCGAAATCAACAAGGCCATTGCCCCCGATGCCATTGCCATCGGTTCCTCCGGCAGTTTGCCCGGCTGCATGCAGCGGCTGTGGCGTGCCTCCTGCCCCAAAACCTACCACATGGAATACGGCTTCTCCTGCATGGGCTACGAAATCTGCGGCGCCCTTGGTGTGAAGCTGGCCGAGCCTCAGAAAGAAGTTTACGCCATGGTGGGTGACGGCAGCTTCCTGATGCTTCACAGCGAGCTGTACACCGCCGTGATGGAAGGTGCCAAAATCAATGTGATGGTGTTTGACAACTCCGGCTGGGGCTGCATCGAGAATTTGCAGAACAATCAGGGCACCGATACCTTCGGCACCCGTTTCCTTGCCCGCAATCCCGAAACGGGAATGCTGGACGGCCCTATTGTGCCCGTGGACTTTGCGGCCATTGCCGAGGGCTACGGCTGCAAGGCCTACCGCGTTGGCTCCGTTGCCGAGCTGCGTGAGGCTTTGGCCGATTCCAAAAAGCAGACCGTACCCACCGTGTTTGACATCAAGGTTGCCCACGGCAGCATGAGTGACGGCTACGATGCCTGGTGGCGTGTGGGTGTGGCAGAGGTGAGCAACAGCGCCACGGTTCAGGCCGCCTATGAGGATATGCAGAAAAACATTGCCAAGGCAAGAGAGTATTAAGATAAAGGAGAAAACAGTATGCTGAACAAAGAAAAAGTAAACCTTGCCATTGCGCCCATTGCTTGGACCAATGACGATTTGCCCGATCTGGGCGCCGAAAACACCTTTGAGCAGTGCGTGAGCGAAATGGCGCTCAGCGGCTTTACCGGCAGCGAAATCGGCAATAAATACCCCAAGGATGTTGATACTTTAAAGCATAAGCTGGATGTGCGCGGCATGCGCATCTGCAACGCATGGTTCTCCTCCCTGCTTCTTTCCGACGGTTACGATGCCACCATTGAAGCCTTCATCAAGCACCGTGATTTCCTGCACGCTCTGGGTGCCAAGGTCATCGGCGCTTCCGAGCAGGGCAATTCCATTCAGGGCAAGCCCCTTTCCATTTTCGGTGACAAGCCCGTTTATACCGATGAGCAGTGGGCACTGATTGCCAAGGGCTTTAACGAAATGGGCCGCCTTGCCAAAGAAAAGGGCATGTACTTCACCGTGCACCACCACATGGGCACCGGTGTGCAGACCGCCGAGGAGATTGATAAGCTGATGGCTTTGACCGATCCCGACCTGGTTTACCTGCTGTTTGATACCGGTCACCTTGCCTTCAGCGGTGAAGATGCCGTTGCCGTGCTGAAAAAATATGTGAACCGTACAAAGCACGTGCACCTGAAGTCCATCCGTCAGGATGTTATCAATGAGGGCAAAGAAAAGGGTTGGAGCTTCCTTGACTGCGTTCGCGCCGGTTCCTTCACCGTGCCCGGTGACGGTGACTTTGATTTCACCCCCGTATTCGATATTCTGGCAGATGCCGATTACGAAGGCTGGGTTGTGGTTGAGGCCGAGCAGGATCCCGCCAAGGCTAACCCCTATGAGTATGCCTGCCTTGCCCGCAATTACATCCGCGAAAAGACCGGTCTTTAATTCCTTTATTGAGAGCGGAAAAGGTGCTGCGGATTCAATCAAAATAATACGATAAATAAAACTGCCTCATTCCTTTTTGTCGGAGGAATGAGGCGGTTTTTTGCTGTTATTTACAAAAATATCATATGACTCGATAAAAAAACAAAAAAAGAGAATCAAAAAGGCGGTACATCATAAATCAATTACGGTGTACCGCCTTATCTGCGTTATTCTTCTTCTTCCTTTTTGCTGCCCTGGGTCATGGCGGCGTTGGTATAGCCGTCATCGGATTCAAAATCCTTTCGCCAAAGCTTATACATTTTTTCATAAACGGCCTTGTCAATTTTGGGCGTGCCGGATTTGGTTGTGGGCAAAAGGGAATCTCCCGCCACCAACGGGTCGGTGCAGGCCACATCATTGCGCCATTTTTCCCGTTCCTCCTTGTTGCGGAGGTTGGGAATATCCATGGGAATTCCGCCTTTCAGAATGGAGCGGTAAGCAAACAGCCCGGGCAGGAACATATCCATTGCTTCGTAAACATCAATGGTATCTGCATTCTCGTCACCAAGGATTTTGAGAACAAAATTGTGCATGGAATAATAGTCCGAGCCGCCGTGACCGAAAGCGGCGCTTTCCTTGTTATTCTCCGCAGGCTTGTAGCTCTCAATATCGTGATGGGTGTAGTCGCCGGAGAAATCGTCGGCATTCACAAAGATTCTTTCAACATCCTCTCCCGTGTCCTCCCGGGCGGATTCCATTTTGCCGTGGGAACCGTATACGGAATACCAGATGGAGTTTTTGTAAAGCCCGCCGTGTATGCTCTTGACAATGCCGCCGTTTTCAAGGGTGACCATTTCAATTCCGAAGGAGGCGCATTTTGAACCGATGCGAAGCTTTCTTTCGTTCATGGTTCCTTCAAAACCGATTACGGAAACGGGGCGCAAGCCGGTAATGTGAATCAGGGGGCCGAAGGAGTGGGTGCAGTAGAAGGTGGAATACATATTGTTGCGCCAATGGTCCTCCTCACCGTATGTGATGCTGGGCCAGATGGGCTCGCAGTTGTGGATATACTCACCCTCGCCGTATTCAAATTCGCCGATTTTGCCTTCTTTATAAAGGCGGCGCATCTCATAGGGGGCGGGCATGTAGCAATAGTTTTCGCCGTAGGCGTAAATCTTGCCTGTTTCCTCAACCGTTTCGATAAGCTCAACGGCCTCCTTCATTGTCTGGCAGGGAAGAACCTCGGAAAAAACATGCTTTCCCGCTTTCATGGCTTTTATGGCAAAGGGTGCGTGCTCGGTGGCGTAGTTTGCCAGCACAACGGCATCCATGTCGTGTTTGATAAAATCCTCAAAATCCGTGTAGTAGGTGATGTTGGGGTCGTTGAGCATTTCTTTTTGCTTTTCCAGGCCCTCTACCCATTTGTCACAGATGGCGACGACCTGTGCATCATCGGCACTTTCGCAGTAGTTTATCATGCTTGTGCCGCGGTAAGCGCCCATAACACCTATTCTGACTTTTTTCATGGCGGTTCCTCCCGAATATTATATAAGGTAAAAGTGAATCTGTTTGAAAGATTGAATCACACTGAAATTCTAAATCATTCCGCGTATGATGTCAATAATCTCAAAAACTATGCCCCCGGAATTGAAACAAAAATCCCGGGGGCGTTTTTTGTGATTATGTAATTGAAAATATTACAGAATGATTTCGTCGGCAACCTTTTCACCGGTTTCACGGTAGCTTTCGGCGGTTACGCGGCCGTTCGGCTCAATGCACAGCATGGTGGCGATGTAGGCATTCCCGACCTCTGCTTTATCGAAACGCCCGCCCTCGATTACCGTTGCAAAACCGGCATCCGTGTTAAAGCGGGTGCAGTGGAGTTCAAAAGAATGGGTGTGGCCGCACACAAGGGCCTGCACACCCAGCTCGGCGAGCTTCGGGCTCCAGTTGTGACCGTAGCGGTTGGAAACATCGGGGTAGTGGCAAAAGGCAAGGCGGCAGGCAATGGAGTCATCCTCATCTTTGGCAAGGCCGTTGAGCCATTCGGTTTCCTCGGCGATGTAGCCGTTAAAATCCACAAGGCCACTGTATTCAATGTGGTCATCGGGCTTGTCCTCACCGCCGTCAAGCACAATCGCCCACAGGGGGCCGCAGCGGAAGGTGAAGCGGAGCTGACCGCTTGCGGTGCGGAAAAAGCCGGGCATAACGGCAGCCTCTTTGCCTCTTGTTTCGTGATTTCCCCGGGTGTAGGCCACGGGAATCTTGCCGCCGCTCAGGGCATGGGCATAGGTCAGTACCGTTTCGGGGAACTGGTGGGGGAAAATCAGGGAACTGGAAATATCGCCGTTGAGCACAATCAAATCGGCTTTTTCTTTGAATGAGGAAAGCGCGGCTTTCACCGGCGCAAAATCGCCGTGAATATCGGAGAGGGTAAGCACACGCAGGGTTTCGTTCCCTTTTGCCTCGGTAAAGGTTACGGGCTCGGAGCGGACGGTTTTGCCCTGCACGGCATCGTAATCAAACTTGATTGCCACAAAGCGGGAAGCGTATGTGTAGGTGCAGCCATAGAATAAATCCTTGGGCACTCTGACGGCGTGCACCGTATTCACCTGCATGGTGCCGCCGGTCTGGTCGCTGAAATAATAGGATTTGCCGCCCTTGGTGAATTCCACATAGCCGCAGGCGGGCATGGTGGTGGTCCACATAACGGTGAACATGTTGTCTCCGCTTTCAAAAACGGAGGCGGGCACATCAAAGGCAAATTCGGTTTCGGATTCGGCAAGCAGGGCCAAAGCCTTTTCCTTGGCTTGCATGTATTCCTCATCAAAGCGGGTTCGGGCCACGGCTTATTCCTCCTCAGCAGCCTCCGTAACGGCAGCAGCAGTTTCTTTTTCGGGTGCATCGGGTTCTTCCGCGTCGGGTTTGATTTCAACGGGAATTTCATCGCCGCGTCTGGACCTTCTCTTCTTCTCTTTCACAACTTCCTCGGCGGGGTTATTTTCGGCGGTGTCTTCTTCGTTATGTCTGGACTTTTTCTTTTTCTCTTTTACGGTTTCCTCACGCACAAAGGTGGGCTCAGGCTCTTTGCCCAGGAACATGGGGTTTTCGGGGGATATGATATCAATGGCGTGGGGCAGAACACTGACGCGTACATCGCTCACCTCACCGCCGAATTCGCCGTCCAGAGTCCATTTTACGGGCTTGTCAAAGGTGAAGCGGGCACGGGTGGTTTTTAAATAAATCAATGTGTCGCCGTCATAATCCATTTTTTGGATTTTGTGAAGCATTTTGAAAGCATCGGCGGTGTGGCGCAGTTTGCGCACCAGAAGCACCTCAAAAACACCGTCATCCAGCAGCACATCGCTGGTGTCAAACTTGAAGATGCCGCCCACGGAGGTGGCATTGGAGATGGCACCGAAAAAGAAGGTGTCGTCAATGACGCCGCCGTCATATTCAAAGCGGATGTGCATGGGCTTTACGCTCTTTAAGGTGGGAATCAGACGAAGCACAAGGGCGTTTATCATATAGGCGGAGTGGCCGAGCATATTTTTCAGGTATTGGGGTGTTTCGTAGCTGATGTTGGTGGCGGGGCCGAAGGAGGCCACATAGGAGAAGAACTTGTTGTTGAACAAACCGATATCGTAGCCGTTTTTGTGGTCGCTCACAATCAAATCCGTGGCGGCTTTGATATCGGAGGGGATGCCGATAGTATTGGCTAAATCGTTGGTGGAGCCGTTGGGGATATAGCCCACGGGTACACGGCGGTCCAGAGCCATAATGCCGTTGATGGTTTCGTTGAGTGTGCCGTCGCCGCCGCAGCAAACAACCATATCGTGGCCGTCAATATGTTTTTTAACAAGATTGGTGGCATCACCTGCGCAGGCGGTGGTTTTCAGGGTGCAGTCATACCCGGCGTTGGATAAGCGCTCCACCACATCAAAGGCGTTAATGCGGGCCTTGTCCTGGCCTGCTTTGGGATTCACAATCAAAAGTACTTTTTTTCGGTTGCTCATGATAAATGTCCTCTGCTTTGTTTAAAATCGGATACCTGATTGCCTATTATACCCTTTTCGACACAAAAGTGCAACCGAAAAGGGAAACAAAGACATTATTATTTTTAAAATATGGATGAGAGCGGAAAAAAGCGGATTGAAAAGCGGTGGCGGTTCTTCTATAATATGGAACAGAAAACGAAAAAAGGAACAGAGTATGATTGAGCGAATTTTAAGTGAAAAATCCACATGGGAAAAGCTGGCGGAATCCCCCCGACCCATTGTGCTTTACGGCATGGGGAACGGAGCGGATATGGTTCTGGATGAATGCTGCCGGCTGAATATTCCCGTGGCGGGAGTATTTGCCAGTGATGATTTTGTGCGCGGGCAGTCATTTCGCGGCTTTCGGGTGAAAAAACTTGCCGAGCTGGAACGGGAACTGGGAGAAGTGACGGTGGCGGTTTGCTTTGCCTCAAGCCTTGATGATGTAATGAATCATATTGTCGCCGTTTCCCGCCGCCATCCGCTGCTTGTGCCCTCGGTGCCCGTTACGGGAAAGGATTTGTTTAACCGCACCTTTGCGGAGAACCACCGGGAAAAACTGGATGCGGCCTATGACCTGTTGGCGGATGAGGAGAGCCGCCGTGTGTTTGAGGGCTGTGTCAGGGCCATGTTCGGCGGGGAACTTTCGGATATCATGGCAACGGCCTGCCCGAAGGGAACGGTTTTTGAATCGTTTTTTAAACTCGGGGAAGGGGAGCATTATCTGGATTTGGGCGCCTATCGGGGGGACACGGTGGAGGAATTCCTCCGCTTTACGGGCGGAAAATATGAAACGATAACCGCCCTTGAGCCGGATGGCAAAAGCTTCGCCAAGCTGGAAGCCAAACTGGCACAGATTCCCCGTGCCGCCGCCATTCACGGCTGCGCCTATGACCGGGACGGGGAGATACCGTTTCAGAATGCGGCGGGCAGGCAATCCGCCATCGGCAAAAGCGGCAAAGCCGTGCCCTGCTTTACGGTGGATTCCCTTGCAAAAAAAGATGCCCCGACCTACATCAAGGCCGATATCGAGGGGGCGGAAAAAGAGATGCTGCGGGGTGCGGCGGCCACATTGGCATCCTGCAAGCCCAAGCTCAGCATCAGTGCCTATCACCGCAGCGAGGATATTTTTGAAATTCCCTTGCTGATTCACAGCCTGAACCCCACATACAAAATATATCTGCGCCGCCACCCGTATATTCCCTGCTGGGAGAGTATTTTCTATTGCCTTTGATTAAAAGGCAGGGAGCTTGCACAAAAAAGCGATGGAAAACCGAAATGCACGGTTTTCCATCGCTTTTTGCTTAATAATAATTGAACAGTGCTTATGACTTGCGAACGGTGCCGGTGATACGGTAGAAATCTCTTTTTCTGCCAAAGGCAAGCCGTTTGGCCCACAGGGAATCAAAATTCTTCACATACTCGTTATCCAGCAGTTCCACATTCTCCACAACCAGACCGTGGGCAAGCAGTTCATCACGGTAGGGGCCGTTGAAATAATCCGTACTCAGAGTGGGCAGGCCGCGGGATTCAATGGTATTTTCCTCACAGCGGTCGGAGTAGGTGGTGATGAATTCGAACCCGGCGCCGTCTGCGGCGGCTTTTGTAACCGCGTCCAGTATGGCTCCCACGGGTTTCACAATGCCTTCTAACAGTGTGCCCCAGGGGAACAGCACGGTTACATTTTGCGCCGCACCGCTCAGCATATCGGGCAGTGCCTCGGCAGTGGCGGGCACAAGCAGAACATTATCGAGGCCGCCCTTGGCGGGCTTTTTGCACAGCTTCACCGCAATTTCGGTCATGTTATCCTTGGCCGGGTCCACACCGATAAACAGAGTGTCCGGATTGGCCTTGGCCTTGCGGTATACATTGCGCCCGTCTCCCGTGCCCAAATCCACTGTAACACACGCAAAGCGTGCTTTCATTTCGGAAAAGGCCTGCTCGGTGAGTTCGGATTCCGTTTTGCCTTTCAGGATAATCATACGGTTTCCCCTTCGGCGGCAGTTCCGGTTGCGGACGGGGCTTCGGAATCGGTAAAGGTGACGGTTACGGTGTATTCCAAAGCATCCTTACTTACCATGTCAAACCGGAAAACCCCGATTTCAGCCGAGTCGCCGAATTTGTATTGCAGAAGGGCGTTCTGAATATCCTCAATGGAACGGATATCGGTGCCGTCAATGCTGCGGATAATGTCTCCTCTGCGAAAACCGGCACGAAGCAGGTCGCTTCCGCGTGCGGCATCGGATACATAGACACCGAAGCATTTGTCCTTGTTCGCTTCCCCGGCTATTTTTTTGTAGTTATTTTCATTCACTTCAAAGGCTTTTGTAACACCCAGGGAAACGGTGGCTTTGGCCTTTGTTTCGGATTCACTTTGGATTTGCGCTGTGGATTCGGCAGAGGTCTGCGGGGCAGTAGCCTGCTCCCCCTTTGTGCCGTTTTGGCAGGCGGCAAGGGCAAACAGTATGAAAACGCATAAGGCAATAGCCGCAATTCTGTTTTTCATAAAACACCTCAGTTTGTTG
Organism: Acutalibacteraceae bacterium; assembly: GCA_045599985.1. Lineage (GTDB taxonomy): Bacteria > Bacillota > Clostridia > Oscillospirales > Acutalibacteraceae > CAG-177. The sequence continues at coordinate 11,789 of JAZRWZ010000095.1, forward strand.
TGGTTGTGGGCTCTTTGGTGCAAAGGGCGGTAATATCGTCCTCGGTGAGGGTGTTCACGGAGGATTGGGCAAGGGAAAAGATACAATCGCTGCCCTGCAGCATGGCATAGTACATGTCTTCCTCGGTTTTGTTGCCCAACAGCAGGGTAAAGCTGCCGTCCTTACTATCGTTGGTATAATTCACGGTAATGCGGTAGGCAGGTTTGTCCAAACCGAATTTTTCGGTTTCGCCCTTATAGGCAGCGCAGCTTCCGAATTTCAATCCGTTGATTTCACTTTCCAGAGCGGCGGCGTGTTCCGGGGTCAGTGTGCCTTTTTTATCGCCGGAGGAAACGGTGAAAGCGGTCTGAGCGTCATCCTCTTTTGCGGGTTCGGCGGTGAAAATGACGGATGTTTTTTCACCCTGAACGGTAACGGAGGGAATGGTTTCGCAGGTGGGAAATGCTTCGGCTTTTACCAGATCGGTAACGGATTTTGAAAATGTGGTTTCAATATCGGAGGAAACCAGGTAGACATTGGCGGAATCGGATGAACGGAAGTATACGGAATCGTAGCCCGACTCGTTCCCGATGGTCAATGTGGTTTGGCTGCCGTCCTTCATGGTGAAAACGGCGGTGCAGCCGGGTTTGCTGAATCCGTACTGTGCCGTGTCGGCGGGGTTTTCGGCCACCAGACGGGTGGCAATCAGGGAGGAAACGCTGTTGAGCATTCCCTCGGGCACGGCATTGTCAAGGGGCAGGGTGGGGTCACCGTCATAGTGCCAGTATCCCTTTTCGTCCTTTGACAGAATGATGTCGTTTTTGTCGTTTGTCCAGCGGATGGCGGAGACCTCGGCTTTGTTTATGGCAGCCGCGATGATTTCCTCTTCGCTGTGGTTCAGGGATTCCTGCTTGGCATTGTAGCGGGTAACGGCAAACAGCCCTCCCGCAACAAGTGCCAGCACCAACAGCAGAATCAACAGTTTAACGCCTTTTTTCATCAGTGCTTCTTCCTCCTGATAATCACCACAATGCCCGCAAGCAGGAATAAGCCGGGCAGGATAAACAGGAAGGCCAGACGCAGCAGATTAGCGGCGGAATCGGAGACGGTCAGGGTTTGGCCGGTAAGCTCGGTGGCGGGGATGGACAGGGCATTTTCCTTGCCGCAAAGCCAGCTGAAGGAGTTGATGAAAAGGCCCACATTGGCGTAGTAGGAATACTGAATGCACTCGGCATCCATGAAGGAATCGGTGGAGTAGTATACAAGACCGCCGGCGTTTTCACCGTCGCCAACCGTGGCGGCAGCGCCGAAGTAAAGGGTTTCTTCCTCAACATCCGCGGGCTTTTTGGTAACGGTGGGGTCATCGGTGGCAAAGGCACCTTCGGTGGTGCTGATGATGCCCTGCGCGGCGGCACCCTCGGCAAGGCGGAAGCCCTGCGCATTGCTTACCAGCAGGTTGTAGCCGGCAAGGTCGGCAACGATGTCATGCTCACATTGCGTTGCCAAAATGAATTTATCGGATACATGGTCGGCATCCGTTTCCACGGCAGTGCCCGCCACGGGTTCAATGCCGTAATTCTTAAGCAGTTTGCAAAGGTTGGGGAAATCCTTATCGTTGAGGTTGGCGGATACGACAAACATCTTGCCGCCGTTTTTCATGTATTCCTCAAACATGGCAATGTCTTTTTCGGAGAAGTCCTTACCGGGGGTGATGACGGCAAGGCAATCCGTTTCGGCGGGGATTTCACCTGCGGTGAGCAGATCAAGCGCTTCGGGTTTGAAATTGGAATCCTCAAGGTAGGCGTAGAAATATTCCTCAAGGTCAGATTCGCCGTGGCCGCTGATGAAGCGGATAACGGGAACGTCGTTGGTCACCACCAAATCAATGGCGTTGGAAATGGCATTTTCGGTGGTGTAGCCGCCGATGTCATAGGAGCCGGTGTAGTAATAGTTGCTGTAATCGTACTGCACCATGTCGGAGTTATACACGATTTTGGACACATCGCCGCAAACAACAACGGCGCTGTTGTCCTCCGGCTCGGCAACCTTGTATTTGGTAAGAATGGCGGGGCTCTTGACCGGGTCCACATTCACCACCTGAATGTGCTTGCTGCAGTTGGCGTAATCCTTAATCAGGTTTTTGATGTTGATATCTTCATTGCCGCTTTGGCAAACATAATAGATGGTAACATCCTTGTCAAGCCCGGCAAGCAGGGCCTTGGATTGCTCACCGATGGAGAAATTGTTTTGCTTTGTTAAATCAAAGGCCGTATATTTTTCGGGCAGGGCAGAAATCAGAACATTGGCCACAATGACAATCACAAGCACAATGGCCATTACTGCCAGACTGAATCCGCCGGCTTTGGAAGCGCGGGAGGAGAAAAGCTCTTTTGCCGTGGGCTTGCGGGTGCTGTCGGCTTTTTTCATTATGCCCACCTCCTTTTCTCAAGTGCCTGAACGGTAAAGAAATTAAACAGGAATGCAACGCTGAGGTACAGTACCACAACGCCGATGCTGAAGGAGCCGTACACCACATCCACAAAGGCATCAAACAGAGCCAGCTTGTTGAAGAAGGCGGTGGTAAAGCTCTCAATCCACTCGGATTTGAAAACGGCAACGGCAATGGCGGCAATCATCAGCACAACGCCGATAAGCTCTGCAAGAATCTTGTTGCCGGTAATCAGCACCGTAACAATGCAGATAAGGATGATGGCCACGGCCAGCATGATAACGGAAACCAGAGGTGAATTGGAGGAAAGATTTGTCAGGTTAGAGGCATAGTTCACAAGGAACAGAACCACAAAGGAGATGATGGCGGCAATAATCTGATTCTCCGTCAATGAGGAGATGAACATGCACACGGCAATCAGCGCGGCACCCAGCAGAAAGAAGCAAATGAGGCTGGCGTAAACCACACGGAAGTTCATATCGCCGAAGAAGGAGTAAATCAGGGGATAAATGCCGGTGATGGCGCAGGGGATACCCAGCACCGTGAGAGCGGCAAAATACTTGCCCAGAACGATGGAACTCATCTTTAAGGGCAGGGAGTAAAGCAGCTGGTCGGTGCGCTGGCGGCGTTCCTCGGCCATCATTCGCATGGTGAGGATGGGAATGGTAATCAGGTAAATGAACAGCGAACTGCCGTAAACATACTCAAAAACGGTATAACGGTACATAAGATTGTAGGATACGGTGAAGAAGCCGAAAATCAAAAGCATGACACCTACGAAGAGGTAGCCGAGGAAGTTGTTGAAATAGCTTCTTAATTCTTTTTTGTATACTGCGCTCATGCCTGCTCCTCCTCTCCGTCTGCTTTTTCGGTTGTAGCCACATCGGCCTCGGGTGCGGCATCGGGCTCTGCCTCAACTGTGGGCTCTGCCTCAGCTTCGGGTTCGCCTTCCTCGCCGCTGTTTGCGGGCTCATCGCCGGCCTTGTCGAGCAGGGCGGCAATGTCGCTGTTGGTAACCTCAAGGAAGATATCCTCAAGGCTGGCGCGGGTAATGTTCATGGAGAGGCAAAGCACACTGTTGCTCATCAGGGTTTCGGCAATCAGCTCGCGAATGTCGTTTTCACTCTCGGTGTGAACATACAGCTTGCAGGTGCCGTCCTCGGCGGGCTCATCCACTTCGATTTTGCTCACGGCTTCAAGCTCTGCCAATACGTTAGCGGCAGTTTCAACGTCGGATTTGATAACAAGCTCATAAACGGTGGAGGGGTTGAATTTCTTCACCAGATTGTCGGCGGTGTCGGAGGCAACGATTTTGCCCTCGGAAATAATCAGGATTTCGTCACACACCTCGCTGACCTCCGGCAAAATGTGGCTGGAGAGAATCACGGTGTGCTGACTGCCCAATTCCTTGATTAAGGTGCGGATTTCCACAATCTGCTTGGGGTCAAGGCCCACGGTGGGTTCGTCCAGAATGATGATGGCGGGGTTACCCAGAATGGCCTGCGCAATGCCCACACGCTGCTTGAAGCCCTTGGACAGGTGCTTGATTAACCTGTCGGCCACCTCGGTAACGCCCGTTTTTTCCATAACGGCGGCAATGCTCTCTTTTAATTCTGCCTTCTTAAGGCCCTTGGCGCTGCCCACAAAGGTGAGGTACTCCCTCGGTGTCATGTCGGGGTAAAGGGGCGGGATTTCGGGCAGGTAGCCGATGCACTTTTTAGCGGCAATCGGTTCCTCAAAAATATCGTGCCCGTTCACGATCACTTTGCCTTCCGTAGCGGCAAGGCAGCCCGTGATGATATTCATTGTGGTGGACTTACCGGCGCCGTTGGGGCCCAAAAAGCCGTAGATTCTGCCGTCTTCAATGGTAAAACTGATATCCTTGACGGCATAATTGTCGGCGTATTTTCGGGTCAGATTTTTGACCTCTATCAAAACGATTCCTCCCATCAGCCGTGCCTTGTCAACACGGCGAATTATTTTATTGAAACGCAGAATATTCTGCTGACGGATAACTACTAAAAGATAGCATAAATAAGGAATAAAGTAAAGATTTACCTGTTAAGTAAAAGTGAATTTTATATGAACTTGAAAGAGCATCAATGTTGATAAATGGTTTAAACCCCAAGTCGGAACAGAATGTACCGGTGTTTTTCGCCGGAAATAAGTTTTGCCTATTGCCTTTTTGGCCTTCGGCGGTTAAAATGGAGAAAATATAACAAAACGAGGACAAACCGGATGAAAAAGAATTGGTTATCATCCTTTGCCGCAGTGGTTCTGGTCATATGCATGCTGGCCGGGTTTGCCGCCTGCGGAAAGGAAAAAGAAAAAACAAACGAAAATACAGGCATTACCCTGCACGGTATCATGGTGGATTCAAACGGTGCATTCCCGGTTGGGTATGAGGTCGTGTTCTGCTCCTATGACGGTGAATTTTACATCGGGGAGGTGGGAAAAGACGGCTCCTTCACCGTGAACGGTATTCTCCCCGATGAGGAACACTCCCTTACAGTGGAGGACAAAAGCGGCAATCTGTTTACCGAGGTTTCCTATTTCACCATGCTCACGGGCGATGAGGTCAGTCTGGTGAATAAGGGAAAAAATATGTTCAGCTATCTCAATGTGAATGTGACGGATACCGTGAAGGATTTATATATCACCTTCTGCATGGATAACGAATCCGGCTATATGGATTGCAAATATGTCAGTGCCGAAGGGCCGCAGAGTGCCGAGGCGGTAACGGCAAAAGAAAGCGAGCAGGTGGTCGGGACCACCAAAGAGAACAGTGTTCTGTTCTGATTTTTCCGAAAAATGACAGAAGCCGTTTGCGGCCCATAGGGCGGCAGACGGCTTCTTTTGCGTATCGGTAAGGTCGGGGATGAGATAATCGCTCAATTCGGCAAAAGGCACATTCACCAAAATGGGGTTATTTTCATTTTCGGCCACCGTGCGGGGCGGAAAGGCTATCACCAGCCCTTTTTCCTCCGTGTACCAGCCGAAGCTTTCCTCCGCAACAGCCAGGGCAACCGCTTCGCCGTTCAAATCCCGGATGGTGCCGCTTCGCTCCTGCTTTTCCAGCTCTCTGTTCAGAACGGCTCGCAATGCCAAACGGGCGGAGTCGGCCTCGGTGAACAAATCGTCAAAGGCAACACGGCTGCCCGTTTTGGCGGAAAAAGTGATGCCGCTGATTTCCTCCTGCCACGCTCCCGGGGCTTTGCGAAAGCGAAGGGAAACCCGAAAGCCAAGCAAAAGGCCGTCGGTGCGGCAGGGGGTTATGTTTACGGAGCATTCGTCTGCCTCGGAAAGAAACGAAGGGCTTTCGCACAGAGCATGGGTGACGGACTGCACCTCATCGGAGAGGGTGCGGTTAACGGTATCGGTCGCTTTGCTTCGGGGAGCAGTAATCGAGGGGTAACGCACGCGCAGGGTCAGCGCCCCGGAACCGTTGGCGCGGGGTACGGCGGTTTCCGATTCGGTGTAGGAAAACAGAATACCGTTTTTATTTTCCGTTGCGGGTACGGTAACGGGCGCGGCGGCGCTTTGCGTGTGATTGGGCCCGGCACAAAAACCCAGCAGCAGGGGCATCATAAGGGCAAAAAGGGATGCAATGATTCCGGCTTTCATATTATTTTCTCCTTTTCTGTACAGTGCTTTCAGTATACCCGGCGCACCGTGAAAAAAAGAGGGAAGGAGGGCGAAACCGTAAAATCGGATTACGGTTTATGACAGGTTCGGTTTCCGCCTTGATTCCTTCGGAGTGCCGTGATATAATTTTTCAAATTCTTGATGAACGGAGAAAGAAAATGAGAGCAACCAATACCATGCGGATGAATCGGGACGGGCGGTTTGTCATTATGCAGGTGAGTGACCCGCAGGATTTAGTGAATGTGCGCCCCGCCATGGTAAAAATGCTTAATGCCGCCTACGATACCGTCAGGCCGGA
>JAZRWZ010000096.1:0-2566 GCA_045599985.1 Acutalibacteraceae bacterium
TTCCATGTTTACGGCCCCGGTTTTCAGCGAGGGGTTCGCATCATCGAATGTACCGAAAGTGAGAACACCTTCGCCACAAGAATGGTCACCTACAGTGATTTGTTCGGTACAAAAGTTATAGAAAAAGCAAAATGCGAATTCTACAATCATACCCCCAGCAGTGTGGATGCCGTCATGCCCACCGTTAAAAAAATCGGTACAGTATGCCTTGCCGTCGGAGTAATAACCGCTTTCATAAAACTGAAAAAAATAAGAATATAATTCAAAAAGCACCGAGTTTTCGGTGCTTTTTTATGTCATATTGTATTGCCTGCAAACTGGCTGTTATACAGTTTCGTGTAAAAACCGTTTTGCGCCATCAGACTTTCGTGTGTGCCCTTTTCCACAATGCGGCCGTGATTCATAACCAGAATCACATCCGCCTTGCAGATGGTGGAAAGGCGGTGGGCAATAACAAAATTCGTGCGCCCGTGCATCAGGTTCTGCATGGCCTGCTGAATCTGCACTTCTGTGCGGGTATCCACGGAGCTGGTGGCCTCATCCAGAATCAGAATGGGCGGGTCGGCAATCAGGGAACGGGCAATGGTGAGCAGCTGCCGCTGACCCTGCGAAATATTGGTGCCGTCCTCATCCAGTACAGTATCGTAACCGTCGGCAAGGGTTTTTACAAAATGGTCAACCTTGGCGGAACGGGCGGCTTTTTCTATTTCCTCCTGTGTGGCATCAGCTCTGCCGTAGGCAATGTTGTCACGCACGGTGCCGTTAAACAGCCAGGTATCCTGCAGCACCATGCCAAACACGGAGCGCAACTTTTCCCGGGGAATGCTGCGGATATCCACACCATCAATTTTAATGGCACCCTCATCCACATCATAGAACCGCATAAGCAGATTTACCATGGTGGTTTTTCCGGCTCCGGTGGGGCCCACTATGGCAACCAACTGCCCTTTTTTCACCTCAAGGTTAAAATCCTCAATCAGGGGCTTTTCGGGCAGATAACGGAAAGATACATGGTCAAAGGTAACGGTTGAGGGGTTGTCCGAAACCGTGCCGTCGTGACAATCTGCACTCTCCTCCTCACAATCCAGCAAACCGTAAACACGCTCGGCACTGGCAAGGGAAGATTGAAGTTTATTGCTGATATTGGACAAATCGATTACAGGCTGAATAAACAGCTTGGAATAGGCGATAAAGGAGGTGATCTGGCCAACCGTCATCTCCTTGGCAACCACAAACATACCGCCTGCAATGCAGATAACGATGTAGCCGATATTATTGATGAAGCTGATGAAGGGCATCAGGATGCCGGAGATGAACTGTGCCTTGCGGCTTTCCTCAAAAAGTTTCTCGTTCACCTTGTTGAATTCATCAATAGCCGTATCCTCGTGGTTGAAAACACGCACAATCTTGTGGCCGGTGAACATCTCCTCAATGTGAGCATTGATATCGCCGTTGGTATGCCATTGACGGCGGAAATACCGCTTGGATTTTTTCAGCAAAACAGCGGCAATCACACCGGCAAACGGTAAAACAGCAACGGAAAGCAGCGTGAGCTTCCAGCTCATGAAAACCATGATAAAGAAGATGCCGAAAAAGCTGATAAGGGAAGTAATAATCTGAATAATGCTGTTTTGCAGGGAGTTGCTGATATTATCCACATCGTTCATCATGCGGCTGAGCAGCTCGCCCTTTGCTTTGGAATCCAGCACCGTAAAGGGCATTACAGAAATCTTGGCATTCAGTTTCTCTCTCAGATTACAAATCACCTTTTGAGAAATACCCGCCATGATGTAATGCTGAACAAAGGAAAGCAGAGAACTGCCGAGGTAAATGGCAAAAATCACAAGCAAAGTTTTACCGATAGCAAATAAATCCACCTTTTGACCGGAAAGACGAACGGAAATCTGATCACTGATGGTATCCACCACATCGCCAAGCAGCATGGGGCCGACGGTTGACAAAACCGTGGCACCGATACCGGCAATCAGTACAACCGCCATTAAACCTTTAAACGGAGAAAATTCCTTTAACAAACGCTTTGCGGTGCCTTTGAAATCCGCAGGGCGCTCACCCGGTCTTCTGCCCTTGACCTCTCGGTTCCGGTAGCGTTCGCGAACCTTGCCCGCCGTATCCTTTGAGGACTGCCGTTTTTTATCCGTTTTGCTCATTTCAGCATATCCTCCTTTGTAAATTGTGATTCCACAATCTCGCGATAAACATCGCAGGATTCCAACAATTCGCTGTGGGTCCCGATACCGACAGCCCTGCCCTCATCCAGCACAATGATGCGGTCGGCATCCATAATGGTTCCCACACGCTGTGCCACAATCACAATATCGGAATCCTTCAGGTCACGGCGGATATTGGCTCGAACCTTGGCATCCGTGGCAAAATCAAGTGCCGAAAAGCTGTCATCAAACACAAGAATCTCTGCCTTGCTGATAACAGCACGGGCAATGGAAAGGCGCTGCTTCTGACCGCCGGAAAAGTTTGTGCCGTTCTGGGTGACAAAGGTTTCAAGACCATCGTCTGTTTCGCGCACAAAATCATCCGCACCTGCCGTAGC
>JAZRWZ010000097.1:0-4536 GCA_045599985.1 Acutalibacteraceae bacterium
CGCATTTTCTCCTCGCCTCTGGACCGCAATCAGTTCAACAGAGCCGTGCGCGCCCTGCATGACCGTTTGGGCTTTTACCGTGCCCACCATGTGATTGGTGTGGATGACGGGGATACCCTCGGCTTTTTGTATCTTTTCTCCAACGAGGATAACATTATGCTTTGCCTGAAGGAGAGCGTTCCCAAATCCCACCCGGAGATTGATTCCGCCACCTGGCTGTACCCCTGCCTGCTGCTTCACGAGCTGGAGCTGGCAGACCTGTTCGGTGCGGTGATTGACGGCCTGCCCAATCGCCCCCATTACCCCTTGCCGGACGGCTGGCCCGAGGGGAATTACCCCATGCGCAAGGAGTGGAATCCCGCATATTTTAACAAAGATACCATGACCTATGAAGAACCGAAAGGGGAGGAGGGTGTGACGAATGAGTGAAGATAAAAATAAGGTTGTCATCCCCATCGGCCCCCAGCATCCCGCTTTGGATGAACCCGCCAGTTTTACCGTGACCCTTAACGGCGAAAAGGTGGACAGTGTGGTTATCGGTGTGGGCTACAACCACCGCGGGCTGGAAAAAGCCTGCGAAAGCCGCACCTTCATTCAGGATTTATATATCATTGAGCGTGTGTGCGGTATCTGCTCCCACGCCCATACCACCGCTTTCTGCATGGCGGTGGAGCAGCTTTCCGGCGTTGCCGTGCCGGAGCGGGCCGAGAATATCCGCCTGATTGTGGCGGAGCTGGAGCGCCTGCACAGCCATCTGCTGTGGCTTGGCGTGGCCGGTCACGAAATCGGTTTTGATACGCTGTTTATGTACACCTGGCGTGACCGTGAAAGGGTACTGGATTTGCTGGCCGATATCGGCGGCAACCGTGTGAATTACGGTATCAATACCTTCGGCGGCGTGCGCCGTGACCTGACGGAACAAGCCATTCAGAATCTGCGGGATACCATGGATTATCTGGAGGGGCAGATCAATTATTACGTGAAGCTGGCAACCACCGAGCCCACGTTGAAATTGCGCCTGTCCGGCATCGGCACTCTCTCCAAAGAGGATGCTTTGCGCTTCGGCGCCACCGGCCCCGTGCTTCGTGCCGCCGGTGTGGCGGATGATATCCGTGTGATTGAGCCCTACGGTGCCTATAAACGCTTTGCCGTGAATGTGATTACCGATACCCATGCCGATGTGTTCGGCAGAACCGTGGTTCGTTTGCTTGAGATGCTGGAAAGCATCCGTCTGATTCGCCTTTGCCTTGATGAAATGCCCGACGGCCCCATTGCCGCGAAGGTGCCCCGCCGCATTCCTGCAGGAGAAGTGATAACCCGTGTGGAAGCGCCTCGCGGGGAGGATATTCACTATGTGCGCTCCAAGGGAACCGATATTCCCGACCGCGTGCGTGTGCGTGCCCCAACGGAGGCCAACTGGCACGGCATGCAGCATATGCTCAAGGGCGAATATCTGGCGGATGTGCCCATCAGCATTGCGGCCATTGACCCCTGCTACTCCTGCACGGACCGGGCCATTACTCTGCTGAACGGCGAAAAATCCGATGTGACCGATTGGCAGACTTTGCGCGCCGAGGGCATCCGCTTTTACCGTGAAAAGGGCATCGACCTCTCCCGTGTTACCGTGGAAGGAGGGGACAAGGCATGACGGTGTTGACAATGCTTGTTAAGGTGTTACTGTTCCCGGGCTTTCTGTTCCTTTGCTCCTGTGCCGCCGTTACGGCGTTTCTGGACCGCAAGCTCTATGCCCGCATGCAGAACCGTGTGGGCCCCCGCTGGTTTATTCCCATTGCGGATTTCTTCAAGCTTATCGGTAAGCAATCCCTGATTCCCGCCGATGCCAACCGGGGCATGGTGCAGGCCATGCCTTATATCTCCCTTGCCGGTGTGGCCTCCGCTTTTGTGTATATCCCCGTAGTGGGCAATAATGCTGCTTTTGCGTTTAAAGGCGATTTGATTATCGTTCTGTATTTTCTGACCTTCCCCGTGGTGACCCAGTTCCTTGCGGGCTGGTATTCCCGCAGCCTTTATGCCACCGTGGGTGCTTACCGTGTGGTAACCCAGATGTTTGCCTACGAAATTCCCATGTTCATGAGTCTGCTTTCTCCGGCTCTGATTTCGGGCACATGGAGTGTATCCGAATCGGCGGCCTTCTATGCGGCTCACCCTCTTTATATTTTCATCAATCTGCCGGCCTTTGTGGTGGCTTTGGCGGCATCACAGTGCAAGCTTTCCCGCATGCCCTTTGATGCTCCGGAGGCGGAAACCGAAATTGTTTCCGGCCCCTTTGTGGAGTACGGCGGGCGTCTGCTTGCCTTCTTCCACCTTTCCGTGGATTGCGAAACCGTGGTGGTCATCTCTCTGATTTCCGCCATCTTCCTTCCCTGGACTACGGGTGTGGCTGTTATTGATGTGCTGCTCTATTTCGTAAAAACCCTGTTTGTGCTGTTCATCATGATTCTGATGAGGGCCGTAATGGCAAGGCTGCGTGTGAACCAGACGGTTACCCTTTGCTGGAAGGGTCTGGCACCTGTAGCCATGCTGCAAATGATACTGAATCTGATAGTCAGGGGGGCTCTGCAGTGAGAAAAATATCCGTTCCCGGAAAAATTGCCGCCGAAGCTGTGAAAAATCTGTTTCGCACCCCCGCCGCGGAGGTCGGAGGCGGGGAGGCCACCGAAAATTATCGCGGGCTGATTACCTATGACCCCACCAACTGCGTTGCCTGTGGGCTTTGCATGCGGGATTGCCCCACCGGTGCCATTCGGGTGATAAATGACGGCACCCGTGAGGAAAAAAAGATGCGCGCCGTGATTGATACGGGCCGCTGCATTTTCTGCTGCCAGTGTGCCGATTCCTGCGCCAAAAAGTGCATTGGTGTTACGCAAAACTATAACCTGAACGCCACAAGTCGGGAGGGCTTAAAACGGAATCTGTAACCTTTTCCGCCCAGCTGGCACCCTACATGAAAAAAGGCAGAACCTACGCCGTCATGGGTGTGGGCTCCGTGCTGCGCAACGATGATGCTGCGGGAATGCACTTTGCCGACTGTGTGGAAAAACTGACGGCGGGTACGGGGCTCACCGTAGTAAAGGGAGGCACCGCCCCCGAGAATTTTACCGGGGTAATCAAAGCGGCGGCTCCCGATGTGCTGTTTATTGCGGATGCCGCCTTCATGAATCAGCCGGTGGGCACCGTGCGGGTGCTGGGCTCCTCTCAAATCGGCGGCATGGGCTGCTCCACCCACATGCTGCCCTTGCCTCTGACATTGGACTACCTGAAAATGGAGTGCGGCTGCCGGGGGGTTGTTATCGGTATTCAGCCGCAGAATACTGAGCAGGGGCTGGATATGTGCCCCGCCGTAAAAGCTGCCGCCGAGGAAGCGGCAAAAACCTTTGCCGACCTGTTCAGACAGACCCTCGGATAAAATGGCTGTCACGACGGAATGAATATATAATAGACTCATTTGTTATTTAGATAAGGCTATTGACCGATAAACGGAGGAATACCATGGGCTTTATAACTGCCGATTACCCCACGGAACTGATCCGGCGCTACGATGATGACGGGCTGATTCCCTATTTTTCGGCTGCGGATTTCGTCGGATTAAACGCGGAACCGATTTCGTTTAAATCGGAGCGCGGTATTACACTTCGGGGATTCGTCTACGCTTACCCGGAGAAAGAGCCCGCCGACCTTGTGGTGCTTTCTCACGGCATCGGCGGCGGTCACCTTGCCTATATGCGCGAAATCGAGCTGCTGTGCCGCAATGGCCACCGTGTGCTGGCCTTTGACGCTGCGGGCTGCTTTGCCTCCGAAGGGGAGAGCATATACAGTTTGGCGGAGGGGATTGCCGGGTTGAAGGCCTGCCTTGAATTCGTGCAGACACAAGATAAATTCCGGAATGTGCCGGTTTCTTTGTTCGGTCACTCCTGGGGAGCCTATGCCGTAGCCAATGTGCTTCGCTTTTTCAATCATATATCGGCCGCTGTCATAAGCGGTGGCTTCCTCTCCGTGCAGTCGGCGGTTGAGTTATCCATTCCCGCCGGGAATGAGGCCACAAGGCAGATGGTGTTATCCTGCGAGAAAGCGGCAAGTCCCGAGTATTGGAATCTCTCCGCCGGGGATGCTTTGGCACAAACGAATGCCCGGGTGCTGGTGATTCACTCGAAGGATGACCTGGTTATTCCGGCGGAACACGCCATTGTATCTCTGAAGGATAAGATAAACCGGCCCAATCTGCATTTCAGGTTGGAGAACAACAAAGCTCACAATCCCCATTACACCGAGGAAGCGGTGAAGTATATGAACAGCTTCTTTTTTGAGTATCAAAAGGGGATTGTTAGCGGAAAACTGGATACTTTTGAAAAGAAAAAGGCCTATATGGAAAAAGCGGATATTGTGAAAATGACGCAGCAGGACAAGGATATATGGGCCGAAATCCTTGATATACTTAAAGTTTAGACATTTCCCATACCAAGCGGAGAACAAGAAACACCCGGGTGAGTTGAAAGAAACGCAAAAGAATTTGAAAAA
>JAZRWZ010000098.1:0-1116 GCA_045599985.1 Acutalibacteraceae bacterium
CTTCCTTTGAGGTAGCCGTGGACGACGCCACAAAAGAAATTCTGGACAATATCAAAAACAATTCCGAACTGGATATTGAAAAAATCATTACGAATCTGCCCGATTTAAACACCCCCGCCAGAATCGCCAATGCGGTGATTCCCTTTGATACGGAGGAATTCCGCAATCAGGTGTATGCCAAGCGCGATGAATACTACGAGCAGGGTGACGGCCTCAGGGGCTCCCTCTACTACCTCCTCGGCGCTTATTTCAGCGTTTTCAAAAGCTGCCATATTGTGCTGGAGGACAAGGGCGACGGTTCCTACGAATTCGTGCTGGAAATCGAATATGAAGACGGGTTTTCCGAGCGGTTATTTACCGGCACCCTCTACAACCCCGAAACGGGTGAATTCTTCGGCCCCTCCGGAAAAGGGCTGACCGATACCGGCTTTAACTTTGACATGAAAAATATGGTGGTTTACGCCGTTCTGGATTGCTGGATGCGTGACTTCGGCTTTTGCGCCGAATATGACCTGTTCTGCTACATGACCCCCTTCTTCGCCTACCACACCCGCCGTTTCAAGTTTGACTACGCAGGTAAGGAATGGATGGTTCAGGTGTGGAAAGGCCGCTATGTCATCGCCAACGGTGCCGAAGTGGGTGTATATAACCGTGCCCCCGAAAAATTCGGCAGCTACTACGACTGTGCCGAAAATGAGGATATGCTCAACATGAGCCTCTCCGTTTTTCACGGGGATGAATTGCTGCTCAACCGTGAGGAGCAGGAGCACTGGTGGATTAACGGCTTCCGCCTTTCACAGAACATTTACTCCGCCAAGGATTTAACCATCCGGTTCACCATGGAGATGAAGGATGAGGCCATGCTCAAGGCCTTTACCGATGCCGTGGATAACAACATGTATCACGATGTTTCCTACACCGTTGACGGCTTGAAAGTGAATCTCGAATGGTAATCCGCCATTGCAAATTTGATGTATCGAGTAGGGCGGATTTTCTCCGCCCTCTCACACCACCGTGCGTGCCGTTCGGCACACGGCGGTTCGGTTCTCTGTCACATATTGTTTCAACGCTTCTGCTTTTTCAAATCTATGACTTCCTGCATTTAACCTCATATAC
>JAZRWZ010000099.1:0-3515 GCA_045599985.1 Acutalibacteraceae bacterium
GACTTGGGTGCTGGATTGTCTCCCCAACTACCGAGGCGACTATCGTGACCTCTACCCCTCAGCCATGCCGAAGCCGCAGGAGCAGGGTAAGGAGCGCTCTATTTAACAATCAGCATGCAGGTCGCTGGTTGAATGCTTACACTGAAACGAAAATCATAATGCTTTACTCATCTAGCAGTTAGTCATATGACTCCTGCGGTTAAAACGATGATAGAAAGCACTTGCTATTCTGGCGCTCAAATAAGAAAGAAACATACACTGCGCAAAAACAGGAAAAGCATGGAAACGAGCATCAGGAGTAGGGGTTACAACCCAATAACTTAAGCTGTATACAAAACCCATCACAGATAGGAATATAAAGAAGCGAAATTCGAAGTCCAGCCGGTTAATGTTACATATAAGGCAAATAAGCGCGATGGCAGAAATACAGAAAAGGTATATTTTTTCATATCCACCCCATGCATTTTGCGGAGTATGGTTGTGAACACCCCATAATTTATCATTTAGTGCAGCTTTCGGACACTGTGAGGAAATAATTTCTTTTACAAAGTTAGGAACATTCCCATTCGAATAAAATTGAATAAGGGATATAATCCTGCCTAAAACCATTTCCTTGGGGTGGCTGCAAATATAATCAATATATGTCTGCAAAAAGCAATTCCAGTTCTCCTGCGAGCTCGGTTCAACAAGAACACCACCATTATAGAGTTGAGAAAGATATACTTCTTTATCTGTTAATTCTGTATCTCTTGTCCCTCTGATTTTTCCTTTCCGACATGCATCTCTGAACGACTCCCAATTTCCAGAAAGGATTCCTGCCATAGACATATCAGAATACATCATAGTCGTTGCAGGGTACGCTGGGCACGAAGGTAAATGACGAGTTAAGGTCAGTGTGCCTAATCCGAAAACCGTAGCAGCGATGAGAGAGGTAACAGCTCTTCGCATTGTTTTCTTTGAACCAATAAAAACAGGAGCCATGAAATAGAAAAAAAAGGGCAAAGAGAGAATGGCTACTCGTCTGTAACTCACACAATGAAAAAGACAAAACAGCACGAACACTAGCCATAGAATGCGTTTTTTTTCTGCATTTATGAGCACAAAATAAATACCGATTATAGCAGAAATAACAAAAGGGTAAAAAAATCCGTCTATGTATTTATAGAAAACAGCATAGCCGAAATAATTTATATAGCAGAAAGAAAGGGAAAGAAAAACCAGAAACAGGAATAATGTGCCTTTTTTGTGCTTCATGCTACGGAAGAGTAGGCAGAGCATAAAGTACAACATCAATGTAAGACTGAGCCACATGAGGTAGATAAGAGACACCGATGTCATATTAAGTGTCGCTATTTTATCCATTACGGCCTGGTTTACTCCAAAATGAGGCATTATCATTTGAGTGTAATAATGCAGGTATTCTTCCACATGAGGGAATAAATAAATCACAATCTGGTACAGACATCGGCCCTCGTATATAAAAAGTAGTTCGTGCCATGAGTCTGTATAGGGCCACATAGAAGGCGATTGGGATATTAGCACATATGCGTTGACAGCATCTCCGCATGGATACGCCGTCAGTTCAGTAAATTCCAAACACCCAAAAGAAAGGGTGAAAATAAACAATAAAAAGTAAAAGAAATAATCTTTCCCGTTACTTTGCTTCATGGTATTCTTTTTCTGTGTTGACTTCCCACACATTCGCCTTATCAACAATGCCGGAGACGATGTTTCTCACCGCTTCCATAGCGGAGAGCATGGAGTGATCCATGTTGTTATAACGGTGCATACCGTTGCGGCCCACCAGATAGAGGTTGGAGATGCTATCCGTCCATTCGCGTATGGCTGGGAACTCCTTGTAGCTGCCCAGATAGGCGGGGTAGGCTTTCTGAATACGGAACACGGCGTGGTCTACCACATCGGCACGGTCAATCACGCCGATTTTCTCCAGTTCTCCTTCGGCAAAGGCGCAGAAGTCGGCATCGTTCATGCTCCACAGTTCATCACCTTCGTTCACAAAGTATTCCATGCCGACCCAAGCCTTGCTGCGGTCGTTCACCAAGTAGGGGCTCCAGTTGTTGAAGAGCTGGAGACGCCCCACCTTAACATCGGATTCCTGCACATAAATCCAGTTATCGGGCACAATGCCGTGTTCGCCCACGGTGGTGTTCATGTTTTTGCTCTTCAGCTTCAACTTGTTGAGCAACAGCCCCACCGTCATGAAATCGCGGTAGACCAAGCGGTTGGCAATGTCCTTGATGTTTTCGGGAACGGCATCGCCCATCTTGTTGATGAGTTCTTTCACCGAGGTGGTGGAGATGATGACATCTGCCTCTTCGTGGCGGGTTGCGCCTGTTGTCAGGTCTTTAATGTCAGCTCCCGTCATGCGATCGTCACTCATCGTCAGGGCGGTGACATCCTGACGGCGCAAAATGGTTACGCCCAACTTTTCGGCTTCAGCGCCCACGGTTTCCCACAGCTGACCGGGACCGAATTTCGGGTACCAAAACTCTTCGATAAGGGAGGTCTCACCGCCCTGCTTATCGCGTTTTTTCCAAAAGATAAGCTTCCCCAAAGCATGCGCCAGCACCTTGGCTACGGAAAGCCCCTTCACGCGCTGGGCACCCCAGTCGGCTCCGATTTCGGAGCAGGGAACACCCCAAACTTTTGCGGTGTAATCGCGGAAGAAGGTCTTGTAGAGTTCCGTGCCGAAACGGTTGATAAAGAAATCCTCCAGTGATTTTTCTTCTCGCTTGTGCACCAGAGAGAAGAGATAGGAGAATCCCATCTTCACCACACGAACAGGCCCCAAATTCATGAGGGTGTCCATACTGAGGGAAACGGGGTAATTAAAGAATTTACGCAGGAAAAGAATGCGGCTCAGACGAGAGCGCACCAGCATGGCACGGTCGGTCGTTTCGGGGTCGGGTCCGTTTTCCGCCAGCGTTACTTCACGATTCAGCTCCTTATCATCACAGGAAGGGGCACCTTGCAGGGGCATCAGCTCCTTCCACCACTGCATTACGGTGTCAGACTTAGAGAAAAAGCGGTGACCGCCGATGTCGATGTGATTGCCGTTGTATTCCAAGGTGCGGGAAATGCCGCCCAGTTGGCTTTCTCGTTCAATCACCGTCACGTTCGTGTTGCCATGACGGGCAAGTTCCAGTGCTGCGGTCAGACCGGCGGGGCCACCGCCGATGATAAGGACTTTTTTCTGCGTTTGCATAAGGAAAGGAAGATGAAAAGGTTAATAGAGAATGATTTTACGAGCTCCGTAATTCCACATCAGGACAACACCTGTGGTAAAAAGCTTGGCGATGAGAGGATAGACGCCCAGCCCGTCTACTAGCCCCCACATGAAGAGGTTAGTAAGCCCCAGCCCGATGATGCCGATAACGGTAAAAATAAGGAACTCCTGCACGCGGCGGTTTTTCATCCTGCGGGTATCAAAGACCCATTTATTGCTGGAGATGTAGACAAAAATCAAACCGACTAAGAAACCGCAGGTCGCTGCT
>JAZRWZ010000100.1:0-17127 GCA_045599985.1 Acutalibacteraceae bacterium
GCAAGCATATAGTGGGTATTTTGCTTGCCTTTTTGTTCTTTAAGCTCCATGGTATAAGCACTGTTGCTCAGACCGTTGTCGGGGTTCAGAGAAGACACCTCTATGAAGTAGCTGCCGGCGGTGAGGGCGAGAGTGCGGTCCAGCCCTGTGGCGGCGGTGGCGGTACCCGCGCTGATGAGCGCGCGGCTGCCGTCCGTCTGCTCGGCGTAGACCTTCACCCGCGCAGCGGTGTCCACCCCGCTCAGGGTGAGCTGCAGGCTACTCGCCTCTGCCAGTTGCAGGCGGTAGAAATCGCACGCGTCACCATAGCCCACCCAGCCCTGCACAGCGGCAGGGGCGGTGCTGCCCACCAAGGTATCGGCGGTTTCCGCCGTGTTGTTGTCCGTAAGGCTCGCCTTGGCCGGCACCTCGCCCACCACGCGCAGCTCGTAGGCGGTTTCTTCTGTCTCCTCGCTGCTGATGCGGATGTAGGCCGTCTCTCCCTTGCGGAGGTTAATACCTTCGATAGCATTGGTGCTGCCCGCACCTGTAGTAAGGCTACGCTGCACCACATAGTCGCCCGCGGCATCCACCGTGCCGAGACTCAGCAGGAAACTGCCGCCGGGCGTGGTGATATCCGTGCCGATGGCATAGGTTCCGTCCTCCGTAGCGGTGAAGCGGTAGTAGTCCTGTTCATCCCCGCCGCCGATGCAATCGAGGATGATGGCATGTGGCACCTGCGGGTTACTGATACCCGCGCTGAGATGGAGGTCATAAGCGCCGGTGACGTGGTTGTCTTCGAGCCCGCGGGCTAAGGCTCCCAGTGCGGTGTAATCGCCGAGATAGTAGCCGTGCAAGTTGCTTTCCGGTGCCATCAGCTGGTAGTGTCCGGTGGCTGCGTTGTATATCAGGTTCAGCGTCACCGGAGAGGTTTGTTCATCATCGGAGTCGGAGATAGTGATGCTCTGCAAATAACCGTTTTCCGCATTCAGTGAGAATCCCCAGAGCGTGACAGCATGGCCGCCGTTGAGTTTGCCGCTCACCGTGATATTGCGGTAGATGCCGAGGCTCAGGATGCCGCCGTCGGCATACAGTTCCTGCCATGCGGCGGCAATCGCGTCCGTCTCCATACCCGACATTGACACAGTGCTGACCAGCGAGCCGATGGCATCTGCGCCATAGTACGTTGAGTAGTAAGCACCGCCCTCGGCATCGGCGCGGTGGTTACTTTCGTAGAAACGCGTGTAGTCGCTGTCTGTCGAGCTGCCTGCAATCCACCAGGTGAGGCCGTAGGCTTCCTGCCCGGATACATTCTGCCAGTTAACACGGAATGTTTCGTAGATGGCCTCCGCCGTCGCCGGGGCAGGGCTCGTCAATGCCAGAGCATCGCCGTATTCCCGCTGCCACCATGCCAGCATGTTCGCCGCGCTGATAGCCCAGCACAAACGGCTGTCGCTGCCGTCAATGTTCTTGTTGATATCCGTCCAGCCGCCGGTGAGCTGGCTCTCTTGCGTTGTGAGACCGCGAGCCCAAACATCCAGCGTCGATCCCGTCGGCTCATCATTGGCGGTATTCACCACAGCGGTGGAGACAGCGCTCCATTCGCTTGTGTTTGTCCCGTCTGTGGCACGCACCTGCCAGAACCAAACACCGTCCGTCAGATCGGCGATGTTGAGCAGGGTTTCCTTAGTGGTGCGCACCTGAGCATCCTCCATATCCGCTGCCTTGGCATAGCGGATTTCATAGCGCACGGGGGAGGCATCCTCTGCTGCGCCCCAGCGAAGCACGGCGGTGCTGCCGTGGGTTTCCGCCGTGAGCTTCAGGGGGATAGTGGGGGCGGTGGTATCCACCATATAGGGCTCAGCCGCAGTCCAACGGTACAGCGTGCCGTCTGCGCCTACCGCGCGTATGCGCCAGAAGTAGGCGCCCTCTGTCACTTCATGCAGCTCGTAGCTGTTGCCTGTCAGACCGGAAATGGTCGTGGCATGGGCAAAATCCGCTGTCGGTGCTATTTCAAGTTGCAGGGTGCAATCCGTCATGTCGCCCGTCATCGTCCAGTTCAGCGAGACATTGCGTCCCGAAACCGTTGTCGTCATCGCCGTGGCCACGGGGGAGGCGCTGAGGTTCCACTCCTTGCTCCATACAGGGGCAGGGGCGCCGAATAGTGCATAGACATCGCCGGTGCTGCCGCCCACGATGAGGTCATTGAAGCCATCGCCATTCAGGTCAGCCACGGTCAGGCGGGAACGTGTCCAATCCACACCATCGAGGCTCCATTCTGCCGCCTTGGCATAGTGTTTGCCTGTGTTGCGGAACAGGGTCAGGCGGCCGTCGGCATCCCCGATGACCAAATCCTCCAAGCCATCTCCGTTCACATCCGTGAACAAGGGCGCCGCGCGACCGCTCACGGTGATTCCGTCAATCTCTGCCGCTGCGGCAAAGCTGAGCGCACCGTTCGTCGCGGCGGTGCCGGTGGCTGCATACAATTTGCCATCTCCGCTGCCGAGAATGAGGTCGGTAACACCGTCTCCGTTCCAATCCGTAAAAGTGGGATAAGCTCGGCTGCCCATGGTGATGGGGGTGCCGTCGGCCGTCTTCATCGTCTCAGACGAGCCGAAACTGCCTTCCCCATCACTGAGATAGAACAGCACCCCCCCATCGGCAAGGCCGGCCACCATATCCGCAAAGCCATCGCCATTGAGATCCTGCATCGCAATGACAATGCCCTGACACCCGCTTGCGCTCACAGTAAGGTCAGCACCGTTGCTCTGTACATAGGTGTAAGTGCTGAAGTTACCCTTGCCGTCATTGAGGTACAGACGCACCTTGCCGCGGTTGTCGTCGGTCTTTTCACCCACTAACAGGTCGGTGGAGCCATCGCCGTCCCAATCCAGTGCGTAGGGCGCGGTATAGCTGTGGCCACTCACGCTGATTCGTGTGGGTTCCGTGCCCCATATTGTCACGGGCGAAGCGCTCACCTGACCTGTCAGCGGGGCACCGTTGGCTGCTGTTATCAAGGCGCCGTCTGCCACCAGCGCATAAGCACCCATTTGCACGGCGACGAAACCTTGCCAGCTCAGCACTCCCCCGCTGTAGCGGAAACCGCTTTCCGCCGGCGCATAGCTCTTGCCCGTCGATACGTGGACAAGACGCACAGCCTGAGAGAGCAATCCCGCCTCCTTCAGCTCAGCGAAGTTGATATCCGAGCTGAAGGTGAGTGTGAAGCCCGTTATCTGTCCTGCCGCCGCCTGAAGCTCTGCTGCTGAGATGTCTACGGAGGTGATGCTGTCGAGCGTCAGGCTCTTGCTATAAGTGCCGACACCGCGCAGGCCGGAGCTCCCCTTGCTGAGCTGCTCCATATTCACCGACAGGGTGTAGGTGTCGTCCTGTGTCATGAGACCGGACAGGCCGCTGAGTGTCCATTCGCGCTCATCGGTGCGGCTGAGCTCCAGGGTGCTTACATCTAAGCACTCGCCGCGGCTGTTGCAGAGTGTCAGTGCGTCAAGGCTCATCCCCTCTACTGCGGCGGTGAAGAGCAGCTTCGTGCTGTCCGGTGCCTGGATATACGTGTCGTTCAAATCGGTGGTCACGGTCAGCGCCACGGCATCCACCATCACGGAGACGGTGTTCACTGTGTTGTTGCCGGCCTCATCCTCCATTTCAATCAGTAACTGTTGCAGCCCATCCTGCCTCAGTGTGATACGTCGATGCAGCTCGTCGTTCTCGACGGTGCCGCTCCACAATAATGTTCCGCGCTCCGTACTTGTCGGCAGGGCATTGTAAATGCTCACTTTCAGCCCCTCTTCCGGCAGGAAAAGCCCCAACTCTACCGTGCGCTCACTGATGATACGGGTTTCTTGGTCATTCAGTGTTAATTTACGCAGCTCAGCCGGGGGTGTGTTGTCCACCACCCACGAAACGGTGGTTTCTCCCGATCCGATATTCCCGTAAATATCCTCTACACCGGAGGAATCAAGACTGATGCTCCATGTGCCGTCAAACAGGCCGTGTTCCGTCGGAATGCTTCCTTTCATCGAGGCAGAGGCTTCGGCGTATCGGACAGTACAATTCATCCGGGTCGCATCGAGAAGTTGGGCGTTGAATATGACATCTTCGCCGGTGTATCGTACCCCGTTGTGGATGAGGTGTACCTTTGACTCATCCACGGAACTGATGCCGTGGTCAAAGATAAACGTCAGGTTAGCGACGCGACCGGCGGTCACATCATCCACATCTTTTTCAACGGCGCAAACCCTGGCTGCAACGCGGCACAAATCCCACGAGATATCTCTGGCATCCACACCGGTTTCACCATTCACCGCTGTCAATCGGGTGCTATCGACTCGCATCAGGTAGAGCGCGTCCTCATCCTGTAGAGCCTTCAGCCCTGTAATGGAGAACTCCTTGCCTTCCGCATCGGTTTGGGTAATCTGCAAGGCGGACAAATCCGTCACGATGGTGTTAACCCCATCCTCTACGCGAATCAATGTCAGGGCATCCGTGGTGAAATCCGACACCGCTTGTGAGAACTCCACTATCAGCGATTGCAGCACCTCATTACCCCTTCGGGAGCCGGAACCGGTGAGATATTTCACCCCGAGGCTTTCGGTCACCTGCGACCAGGTTAAGCGCATACCATCGCCCTCTCCCGTGTTACCGTAGAAATCTCTCACTCCGGCGTTAGTCACCTCCAACACATACAAGCCATCATTTGCCGTGAAGGACTCCAGATTGCTCAGGTGCACCGTGCGGCTATCCACCCACTCCCACTGCATGGAGCTTACATCAACCTGCTTTCCTTGGCAAAGCAGCTTAAAGGCAGCTGTCGTCAGGCTGGTGGCTTCCACATCTTCAGAGAAGCGAATGGTCACCGGTCCGGTGAGTTCCATGTCCTCTGCTCCGAGTATTTCTTCCACCTCGGGTGCGTATTGATCCACTGCAGAATACTGCAGGGCAAAGGTAAGTTCCTGTTCACTCAGGGATTGGTACACGATATGCAGACGCGGTACATCCGCATATTGACCGGCGCTGTTGAATACTCGGTCCGTTTGCCAGAACGAGCCGTTGGTCAGCCGTGTGCTGTTGACGGTCACGCTCTCCAGTATATAATGTCCGTCGCCGGGTTCCTGAATGCGGATATAGTTGTATCCCTCATCCACATGCACCGTCAGGTTCACGGTGGTTTGCCCGCCGCCGAGGGTTCCGGAGACAGTCGCCTTATTGGTGCTGCTGACCTGCTCGACGATGCCATTGCCCATGTAGAGGGCATCGGCCATACCAAGCGCGTCGCCGTCGTCATCAACCAAGAAATCGCACTTATCGTCACCGTTTGCATCAAAACGGCGAATCAACGAATGGCTTTGAGCCGAAGAGATGAGCGAGAAATCATCGCCTTGAGTTACGACTGTCGTATGTCCCAAACTGTCCGTTCGGGTGATATTCGCTACCTGATAATTGCGGAATGTGCCCTGTACATTGGTCGTGAAATACCACACGGCGGAGGCAGTAGACTGCCCGGCAATGTCGCCGAGACTGATGTTTGAACCGAGGTTGGTCGTTTTGCCTCCGTTTACGGACACACCTTTGAAACTCAAATCCAAATTCAGCCCGGTTTCGTTGGAGATGTACTCGGTGCTGAAATTGTTGAGACTGTAATTCATCGCAGTGCCACGACCCTTGTTCACAACCAGTAGTCCGAGTTCTGCGGTGCGTGCCGCCTCCACCTTCTCCGTGAAGGGATTATCGGAATAGATATCCTTTTGGAGGAAGTAATGCAGCTCCAAATCGGGCGAGGGTGAAATCTCCAACTTAATGGGCTGAATTTCGCGGTGAAGAATAGTGCCGCTGCCATCGTCATAGGCCAATGTCGCGCCGAAACCATATATTTCTGCACCTTGTGCCGCGATGGTCTTGTCCGCCGTGTAACGGATATATATCGTGCCGCTCTTGCCGGAGTCTAACGAGCATCCGGAGATACTCACGCTGTCATTGCCGGAATAGCCGATGATGTCCCCCGTGACATCGTAGTAGAAGATTTCAAAATGCTCACTGACATCCATGCCATTTGCATCTACCACGCTTACAGAGAATGAGATATCGCGCAAATCCGAGTCGCTGCCGTTATTGAGCGTAAAATAACCGTCAAATGCCTCTCGGGTGATATAGTGATCCTGCATGAACTGCATGGTAACGGTCGCGCAGACGCCACCTTCGCGCGCGCTGACGAATTCACGCAAATCATCAAATTGATCTGTGAGGTACGTATCCACATCATATCCCTCTGCAACTAATTCGTCGTAGACAAGCTGTTTGCGGTCGTTGAGCCACGCATAATATTCCGAGGAGAAGAACCATGTGCTTTCACCATCCGGAACATCAGCGATACTGAAGATGCCGCGCTCGTTGTACTCCAAGGTGCGGTTCCACGCATCGTAGTAGGAATAGAACAGAGTGTTGTAGACTTCGTTGTCCGTCAGCGAGCACTTGTTGAGCTCGTCGATATCTTCCCGGGTAATCATGCATTCCTCTAGAGTTTCTCCGGAGATTTTCTCATTGAGAACTGTCAGCCACTCCTGCAGTTGCTCCTGCGTGACAGAGGAGTCAAGTAACAAGGGTTCCAGATAGAAAGGCCCACTGATTTCCGAGGCGAAAACATTCATCCGCAAGATGCGGTAATATGTTTCAATCATCATGCCTCCGGCTTCTTGCAGCCATGCGGAATTACTCGTGCTCGATGTGATGAGCTCTGCTCCCTTCTTGCCATTGCTGCGGAAGGTATCTACCACGTTGATGAACGCGTCATTGACGCTACCGACAATGCCGCCGAAAGCATCAATCATTCCGGGAAGATCCCACTTTGTATATACGTAGCCCATATTCGACAACGTATAGGTGTCCTTGGCTTTCATGAAGTCATCGTGCCCCTCCTTAATCCCGAGCACATTGCCACACAAGGAAATCAAGGGGTTGATGGCGTCAACAAAGTTACCCGCGGCGTCCTGCAGTTCCTTGGGTAAGTTTAAGCAAGTGTGAAGAGCCTCAAGTCCGGACTTTATGCAACTGCCTGCGTTCCCGAGTATCGCACTCTTAGTCAGTTTGCCTTTAATCAAATGAATGATTTTTGTAGCCTTAAGCGTCATCACATCTCCCATGGTCCACGTGTTTAAGCCGGAGCACTCCAGAACGACATTTACCACAGCGGCTATGCAGGGAGAACAGCTGGCATCTGTGTACTGAATCGGAACGGGGGGACCGGGAGGAATATCATCGGGAGCATCGTCCGGGCCTTGGGGTTTTGGATCCTTTTTGGGTTTATGGGGAGGAATGGGCTTGGGCTTCGGATCACCCGGCTCACCCTTGCCGGGCGTGATAGCCTGACAGTTGCTCTCACGCGTGCTGACCGTTTCAAACTGCAAAGTATAGTAACCGGAGGACGAACATTCTACCCAGAAATGAATGCCCTGACCGAGTAAGCACATGACGGTATTGTAAACATCCTTCAACCCGGATTTCGACTCTCCTCCATCAGCGGATTCCGCGTTTCCATAGGAGACCAGAATGGAGAACGTATGCTGGCTCTGAGCCTTAATCTCATTGACAGGATTAAGAATTTCAAAGGTGACATTCTCTATCTCCGGCAGAACAAAGGAGTAATCCCTTGCGGCGATTAAGCCCGTGTTCATAACGGTATATTGGACAATTTCCGATTCGCCCCATGCCAGATTGTTCAACACGATGGGTCCGGAGGTTTTCAGCGTCACTGCGGGCACCTGCGTAACAAAGTCTACCGTCTGCGTCACGGTGTACGTTTCGACATACTGATTCTTTTGTACATCCCATACCCACGTCACGGAGCGGTTATTAAGCTGCATGGAGTCATATACATCCGCACCCGGCAACAGTTGTACGTTCATGCGCGCGGTGTCACATCCGTCTGCTGTTACTTCAAGGTAGTAGTACCCGGCGGGTACCTCCTCAAACACGCAGAGACCGTTGGCGTCCACTACACCCGTATAGGTATCCCGGCGGTCATATGCATTGATGAGTTTAGCTTTCGCTCCGGCAACGACTTGGTTGCTGTCAGCATAGAGGAGGTAATTATCGTAAAGCTTTACTCGGTAGGTGGCTTTCTCGCTTGCTACGAAGCGGAAACTGAAATCCAGGCGCGTGCTGTCCGCATTCTCCGCTCGGAGCGCGAGAGCGCCGGCATAGTCGTAGTTGAGGACCAGGTCCTCGCTCTTAGAGTCATCCACCGCCAGCGTAATCGTGGTGCTTTCCCCTGCGGCGAGTGAATTGATTTCCGTTCCGCTGAATACGGACAACCAAGGCACATCGGGGGCAACCACCGTAATCTTACCGGTGGGCGTATCGCTTGTATTGGTCACAAGCACATCCACATAGCGGACACCCTTGCCTGCGCTGATTTGCTCCGTTACGCGGGAGGTATTCAGGGAGAGCTGTCCTTTGCGCGGGGAAACGTAGACATAGGCATCCGCCGTGGCGCGACACCCCTCTGCCGAGCTGATGAGGAATTGCAGATGCTGATATTCATCACCGAAGGACACGCCATTACCCACCAGAGTGTAGTGGACGGTCATGGATTCGCCGACGGAGAGCACATCATCCGTTCCGCTGAGCTCCAGACGCACGTTCTCAGGCACATCAAAGCACTCTACACGCAGTTGTGTCAAGTCTACATTACCGTTGTTAGTAACAGTAAAGGAGCCTTCCATGGTCTCCTGATAAAGCATATCACAGATTACCCGTGAGTCCTTGAGGTTTGTGCGGAGACCTGCCATCTGGAAAGTATCCAGTGTGCTGCTGCGTTCGCTCATGACACCGGCCGAGATGCTGTAGGTGCCGACCACGTTGTCCGGTGCCTCATACTCTGCATGGAACCGCCCTTGCTCATCCGTCTCAGCAGTGATAATTTGCATCACACCGTAGGTGGAGCTTACGTAGATATTAACCTTTCGTCCGCTCAAGGAAATATCCGGTGTGTCTGCGCTGATTTGCCCGTTGATATGCACGAGCCCCGTTTGATACAAGGCATCTTCTTCGACCGCTGCATTCACTCGGATGCCGGAATGAATGTGCACCTGCTCGTGGCGGAAATGATTATTGGTTTCCTCCAGCTCTTGCACGGAGGTGCCGGAATCGACAAGTGCCGTCAGGGCATAGGACCCTGTGATTTCCGGTATGTTGACAGGCAACAGCAGCTTCGTCTCAGCCTCCGCAGCAAGCTGTTCGGTGATGGTAAAGGTGCCCAAATCCGTGCCGTCGGACAGGAAAAGATGTACGTCGAAGTCCTTCGTCGTGGCTGCATAGCCTTGGTTTTTGACAGTGAGCGTCAAAGGTGCGTTGTGACCGGCGAGCAGTGAATCCGGGATTTCCAGCCCCTGCACGACCAAATCGGGTAAATCGATATCCGTTATCTGCAGATAAACGTTGCCTGTTTCGCAGCCTTCTGCTCTGGCTTCAATGCGCGCCAGTTTGTTGCCGGTGTTCACACCGTCATTCATGGGGGTTACCGTCAGCGTTACGGAAGATTGCCCCGCAGGTATCATCACTGTGTCAGGCAAGGAGAGACTGCCGGATTCTTCGCTCAGGCTCACCGTCAAATCCGTCGTTGCCACAAAGTTAACGGAAACCGTCAATTGAGCTGTCTCCGTGCCATCTTCGCGCAACACACTGCGATCGAGATTCAGGGAGAGAGTGGGCCCATCATTATCCGTGATGGTAATAGGCTCACTGAGGAATACACCGCCGTTGACCGAGTCGGAGGCCGAACAACCGCAGTCATTGAGCACGATGCTCCCGCTGATGACTCCGCTTCGGCTGCCGTTAACCACGGCATCATCCACTACGCCGATGGTGAAGTTGACCGTATCAACATTGGGTGCCATGGTGATGGAGGCGGGGAGGATAAGCCCGATGCCGTCTCGATCCGCTAACTGCACACTGATGGAATCCTTCGTGTTCCCGGTGCGTTTCAGTTGCGCCTGAATGGCGTAATAGCCGTCCTGCTCGGAGACGACAGTGCGTTTCAGTTCCAACGAGACGGCAGGCAAATCATCGTCAACCAGCGTCAGCTTTGCCGAAGCCGTATTGTATCCCTCGGCCTTGGCCACGATGCTCAGTTGCTTATCAATTTCAGCCGTGTTATCTTGCACCGCCGTTAACTCAAATGAGACAGAGCTTTCCCCCGCGCGGAGGGTAACGGAGGAAGGGAAAAGTAGCTGCCCCGTTTCCGCACATCCCAGCTTGAT
This sequence comes from Acutalibacteraceae bacterium, assembly GCA_045599985.1. Taxonomy (GTDB): domain Bacteria; phylum Bacillota; class Clostridia; order Oscillospirales; family Acutalibacteraceae; genus CAG-177. The sequence goes on from JAZRWZ010000100.1 coordinate 10,248, forward strand.
GATGGTATCCGTGTCGCTCACATGGTCGCTCGTGATCGTACAGATTGTCGTTTCTCCTTCTGTCAGGATGGCGTTCTGTAGACTCAGCGTAAGGCTCGGCAGCTCGTCATCGAGCACACGCAACGTCGCGGTAGAGGTGAGATACCCTTCAGCAGATACGGTGATAGACACATCCTGCGTCCCCTGGAACACGCTGTTATCCACAATTGCCGATTGGTAGCGCACGCTGTTGCGCCCCTCGGCAAACGTGAGCGTTTCGGGGAGCCCCAGCAGTGCTGCCTGCTCACAGTAAAGGTGCACCGTCAACGCCTGCGCCGTGCTGCCTTGGCGGGTGATGGTGTAGGCCACGCGCGTGCTGCTTCCTTCTTTGATTTCCGTGGCGGAGATTGACAGCGCAAGCGCAGGGGGATCATCCTCGATAATCGTCATATCAAGGGCGGGAGCCGCTCTGTAGCCCTCGGCCGTGGCTGTCACTTGTGTGACGACATCGCCGGTGTAGGCGTCGTCATTTACCACGGCGGCGGTAAAGCTCGCGCTGTTTTTCCCCGCAGCGATGGTGATTGTTGCCGGTAAACCGAGACGCTGCGCCAACGGGCTGTTAATCTGCACCTCCAGTGCTTCTTCGCAATTGCCTGTGCGACTGACGGTATAGATCCGGGCTTCTCCACCCTCTTCGGCACGGGAATCCGTCACAGCAAGTGCAAGCTCGGGGAATTCCACGGTCAGCGTGCCGATGGTAGCTGTGTTGTTATTCGCATAAACTGCCATCTCGTTTGCGGAGAATAGGCGCACCACCAGCGTGTAGATTCCGTCCGGTACTGCGTTTGACAGGGAACCGAACTGCACTTCGGGAGTCCAGATTACCTGTGCACCCGGTGCTGCTTCAGCAAGCTCTGCAGTGCTCACCGCCAAGCGCACCGAGGAGGATGAGATGATGCCGTTTGTCGTGAGCCACAGTTCCGCACAAAGTCCCTCTGCGGCAGCATTCCCGTTGTTGGTCAGGGTGATAATGGGGCGCAGCGTACCCTTCGAGCTCACCATGGTGTTCAGAAGCTCCTCGACCCGGACGGAAACATCCGGCGATTGAACGTTCACAACAGGTGCTTCACTCGGCAGTTGTACGGCGTTACCCGCAGCATCCGTTATACCGGAGGGTAGGGTCAGAATATACTCGCCGAACGAGGGTAGAGAGCTGATGGCGATACGCAGTGTATCGGGGGCAACCATGGAGACGATGCCCAATGTCGCGGTATGCCCGTCTGCGGTGCGGAGGCTCAGGCCACGGCGGTTCACCGTGGCGAGATCAATAGTCCCGCTGAACAAGACATCCACATAGGCGGGGTTCACGGCTTTCTCCGGTAGTACGGCTACTACGGTCTCAGGTGTCACATCTGCCGTCAGAGCAAGGAGATAGCCCGCCTCTCCTTCGGCACCGCCTGCCAAAGGCGTTCCGTATTTGCTCTGCACCGCGCCGTCAATGACCAGCGTATACACACCGTCCGCAGGCAGGGGCTCAAAGCCCAGCAACAAATCCTTACCGTCAAGCAACAGGGTGGAGAAGCGAATCACGCTGCCATCCGCAGCGCGGAGGTAGGTGTTATCTGCATTCAGGCTATCCTTCTTCACCTCATGAGAGAAGCTCACGCGGAGCGTATCGCTGGCGGCGGAAAGAAACTCCGGGGGGGTCACGCCCGTCACACGGAAATCCGCTTTGGGCAAATCATTGATGATGACGTGGGGCGCAACTTCATCGCCCAAGCGCTCCAGCACTTCCTCCAGCGCAACGTGTTCGCCCCAATAATTGCCCGTCAGGTCAATCATCTTGCCCTCTGCTACATCCGTCAACGTGATGCTCGTGCGGGAAAGATCCAGCCCGCTGAGGTGAATCTCCGCATCAACGGAAAGCGTCAGTTGCGTGTTGGTAAGCGTGCAGGCCTCGATGCAGACCTTTGCTCCGGCCTTCGCCTGCAGGGAGGAAAGTGCCAACGTGCTGCCTTGCAGATGCAGCTCGCTGCCGCTTTCCGCCACCATAAAGCCGCTGCCGGATACGGTACCGTTTGCCACATTCAGGCAACCTCCTTCCGTCAGAGTGTAGGTCGAGCCGCTCGCCACATTCAGCGTGCGGATGTTCTGTTCTCCGCCGACACGAACCGTCGAGTCGCCCGCTATATCCATCTGCAATGCTTGTACATGGCCGGTAAGAGTCAACTCGGAAGCCTCGTTCAAGGTCAGCGTACTTTCCGGCATCTCCAGATTTGTGCTGACGGTGCGATGGCCGTCAATAGAGAGCGTATGACGCGAGGAGGTGAATAATATCTCCGCTGCATGAATGTCGCTGTCTCCCGTCAGGTTCAGGGTGCGCGACATAATGGTGTCAGTGATTTGAATAGAGCCGTAAAAACAGCTCATATCGGCACTGATGTTCCACGTCGCCGTATCATAAGCGGAGCCGGAGGGTGCCATCACAATGGTTCCCGTGCCGCGAATGGCTCCGCTGAAATGATACCGATTGTAAGCCCCGGGATGACTGATTGACGCCCCCTTATCACCGATGATGATAGTGCAGTCGTAATCAGCAATATAAGTAGTGGTAAATCCCTGCCCGCTGAGCGAGGCTGCAGGCAGGTGACCGATAAAGCCGTTAAGCACCAGCTCATCCTCACCATGTAGATCAGCCACTTCCTGAAGCATGATGCCGGAACCAAGGTTCACCTGAGAGACGACATCCAGCCGCTTATGCTTCAACAGTTGCCCGGCATTACCACCGCTCAACGCGCCATTGCCGAGCAGTGCAACCGCAGAGGCGGACACCCCCTCCAGCAGCACCGGGGCATAAATCTCCCAATATCCTCCTTCAAAATGCACACTCTCGGCGTTATGGTTTATCATTTGCGCCGGGGTCTTCCACACGATTGCCTCATGCAATTGCACGCTTTGTCCGGCCAAAGCCGTCACATCAAAGACAACCTGTTTGATAGCGGAGTCAGCCAGAATGCGCTTCATATCGGCCTCAGCCGTAGTGGCATCTGTCAGACTCACCACGCGCCCGTAGTTATCCCCATGCAAAACGCTGCCTTCCTCAGAGCGAATCTCGCCTTTGAGCTGCAACATACCGTCAAGCACCAGCACCCCGTTGTTAACAATATCACCCTCCACCACTGTGGTGCCGTGCTCGCTCAGAATGGTGAGCATCTCACCGGAGACAAGCTCAACCTTGCCCTGCACGGTGCTGCCGTCCAAGGTGAGCGAAGCTGCGGCGTTTACATCGCCTGCCACGGTAACCCCGCGCAGGGTAGAAGGACGCAACAGCGTTAATGCCTGTGTCAGCGTTGCGCTCTCGCCGCTGCGGTTGACCAGTACCACGGGCGCCTCCACAGGGGCAAAGGCCGCTGTATCCAAGCTCTTGCCGGCCAGTGCATCCAGATAGATATAGACGGGCAGCTCATCCGTTGCGCCCATTTCTGCGGCTTGTCTCAAAGCCTCTGCCAGCGAGCCGGGGCCCTCTGTCTCGGCAGAGGTCACCACGAGAATCTTCGAGTTCAAATAGGCGGATATGCCGTTCTCCTCCTGATAGAACACGCAGACGGCACCCTCTGTCAAACCCTCGGCTCGAAGCTCCGTGCCGGTGCCGCTAAGGGAAGCATAGGAGAGAATATTTTCATAACGACCGTCGCCTACCCGGCTGAAGTCGATGATGATGGCTCCATTACTCTCTAGGCTGCCGCTGAGCGAGACAGCGGAATCTGCGCTGATGCGAAGCTCAGCACCGGCGGCGAGCGTCATCTGCCTGCCGCTGAGCACAGCCCCGTCCTGCACCGCAAGCGTACCACCGTTGACCACCGTATTCCCGACGTAGGAGGTACTTGAGCGCAGGATGTCCGTTTCCGATACCTCCATACCCAGAGATGCGAAGATGTCTTCCACCTCTGCGCCGGAGAAGAAGAGCGTTGCACCGCCGGCTGCATTCAACGTTAGCGAACCTTCAATATCAACAGAGTCATAGAAGGTAATGCGCTGTCCCTCCCGCATGTTGAACGTTGCCTGATTTCCCGATATGGCGCGCAGGCATCCCATACCCTCAGATTCCACGTAATTGCCGCGGAAAACGGCCGTGTTGATGTTATCAAAAAAGACGGGGCCATCAATGGCCGCAGACTCATCATTATTGATAGTTCCCGTCATTCTGTTATCGGCAACAATAAGGGAATCGACATCGGAGATGTGCATATCCGAATAGGCTGCCAAGATGTGAGCTTCAGCTCTATCTGCATTAGGCGTTTGCAAATCTACTCTGTTACCGATAATACTTACCTCCCGAACATCGCTGAGCTGCAGCTTAGAGCGCAGCACATACCCGTCAGCCTCCTCCATCCGTTCATCACCCTCGATGATAACAGCATTGCCGGAAAGGCTAAAACGGTCGAGATGACAAATATCAGCGGAGATGGTATCCCCTATGCCGGACTGCGCATAACTGTTCGTTATGTGTGAATATACCGAGTTGTTCTCAATCTCTGCAATGGCGGCTGTCTTCTCTGCACCGTGAATCGTCAAAGCGCCTTCTAACAGCATGGCCCCGTCAGAGTGCGACACATTCTCCGACATCTCGTTGCGGGAGATTGTCACGCGGCTAATGTTTGCCATCGTCGGGCAGATGACAGGATTCTCCACCTGATTATCCGTCATCCATAACACGGAGTTGCCCTCGTCAGTGCTAAGGTCGGTGAAATTCGCAGGGGTATAAACATTCACTCTTCCTGTGACATAGGACACCTGCTCTCGGCCCACATAGTTACCCTGTAGGCAATCTAACACCACCCCCTTGCTAAGGGTCAGTATGGCAGAGGTGCGGAGCGGGGAACCCGTGAGGCTCACTGTTTCTGTCGCCGTATTGCGGAACTCCACCTCCATGGAGAGACCCAGAGCACTGCTAAGCGTCAGCGTCTGTCCGGCGAGCGCCGTCACATCAAACACGAGAGCGTTCACACCCTCCTGCTGTGCTTGTTGCAAGGCCTCGCGCACATCATCTTCAAAGCTTTCCGCGTTCTCCAAACGCACCATGAGCTTCAGCATGCCATCGCTGACCGTAAGCGCCTCCGTATTCCAATCGCCCATGAGTGCAATGCCGACAGGGGCATCCAGCACACCCTCCATGCGGATGCTCTCGCTCGAGGTGTTGCAAAGCTCCACCCCCAGAGGCAGGGCAAGAGGCTCGCCGAGGTACAGCGTCTGCCCGGCAAGCACCGTTACATCAATCAGAATATTCTTGGCCCCCATGTTCTCGGCCGTGGACAGCATATTGCGAATAGCAGACTCTGCCCCGGAGACCGATTTCAGCGTGTATTTCAACACGGAGTTTTCACCGAATTCCACCGTGCCGGTTCCGGTCACATCGGCAGCCTCCAGCATACCCTCCACATGCAGGGTGCCGTTGTTGGTAAGCACACCGATCACAGCCATGGTGGCTCCTTCCTGAATGGTAAGCTCCGCCTGGGCGGCGACAGAGGTCGTGCTCACTCTTACCTCGGCTGTTTCGCTCAGCCTCAACTCTCCGCTCACGGATAGTGTAGAAGCTGCGACTTCGCCCGTCATCATCACGTTGGCACCTTCGTTCACATACACGGTACTGCCGAGCATGTTTATGTGCGAATTCACCGTGCGGGTACCATTAATATAGAGGCGGGAAGAAGTCTTGGCGATATCGAAACCGAGATTCATTTCCGAATCTCCGTCAAAAGTCAGATACATGGCACTTCCTGCACTGGAGGAAACCGCAATAGTGCCGGTGTAGGCAGAAACGTCACCCTCAAAAAACCATTGAGAAGCATTGCGAACTTGCAGCCAGTTGAAATTGATATCGCCGCTGCCGCTCAAACTGCTCTGAAAATAATAGCTTCTACCGGAGAAACCGTTGTTAATGCTGACCCCCCCTTCAGCAATCTCCACATTGTAGTAAAACAAATAACTTCTGTCTGCGGTGTTTTCTGCAGGCCAATACCCCGTAAAGCCGTCAAAAATCAACTTATCCGTCGTTTGAAGAGCCGCCACGGATTCCGATTCATAGAGGTTAGTCGTGATATCCGTCTGCGTGCGCACAACAATCGCCTTGTGCGTTGTTTCCTCATTCACGCCGTCCCCCGTCAGGGTAGCCCCCGAAGTCAGATATGCCGAGGGGGGTACCACATTCTCCACCGTTACCGCCGCACTGATGAGCCAGTCTTCCCCTGCGAACACCACGGGCTCATTCCCCTTGTTCACAAAACTCACAGGGCAACGGAAGCTGAGGCGTTTCATGACACTCACGCTTTGTCCTGCAAAGGCACTCAAATCAATCACCAAAGAGACACCGGCCTCTTCTGCCGCCGCCAACATCGTTTCAATTTCGTCGGCGAGTGAGTTCAGCGAGGTCGGGGTGATGTTAATCACCGCAGATGAGGGGTCAGAAATAAGCATATATGTAAAGGTAAGGGTGATAAAGAAAAACGCCCCGTCAAGCGCAGAAACGCTCGGCGGGGCGCGGTGTGACTGCTTGGTTGTAATTATAACAAATTATTAGCGCGCGGCAAGCATATAGTGGGAGCTTTGCTTGCCTTTTTGTTCTTTGAGTTCCATGGTATAAGCACTGTTGCTCAAACCGTTGTCGGGGTTCAGAGAAGACACCTCTATGAAGTAGCTGCCGGCGGTGAGCGCCAGCGTGCGGTCCAGCCCCGCGGCGGCGGTGGCGGTGCCTGCGCTGAGGAGCGCCGTGCTGCCGTCCGCCTGCCCGGCGTAGACCTTCACACGGGCGGCGGTATCCACCCCGCTGAGGGTAAGCTGCAGGTTGCTTGTCTCTGCCAGTTGCAGGCGGTAGAAATCGCACGCGTCACCATAGCCCACCCAG
>JAZRWZ010000101.1:0-7408 GCA_045599985.1 Acutalibacteraceae bacterium
TTTCGATTACCTCCGTATTTTATTTCGGCTCCGAAGCCTCACGCCCCGTAAGCCGATGGGAAAATCCGACCGGGACTTCCCCTATTTATACGCCTTTTATATTAAGAAGAGAGTGTTGTGTAAACCCTATGAATTTGTAACTCGTTTGTAAATTAAATGTTAACATTCTGTTAATGAAGCATACAATAAACCCATTATTATTCTTATTCCGGCATTATATCGGGCTTTTCTCTCTTAAATTGAGTATTTTTGAATCATATTTGTTAACATTTCTTCACAATCATTTACAATCTGCAAATTCATGTTAAAATCGCCGTCGAAAAGAAGTCATTTCCCGTTTTCCGCAATACCGCACCCATCCTCTTTCCGCAATGCCGCACGCAAACAAACTTGACAAACCCGACGCAGACGGGCATAATAATTGATGTTACTGTTATCTCTAAAAAAAGAAGGAGGTAATCCCTTTGGCAAAATATGATTATGTGGTTGTGGGCTCCGGCTGTGCAGGCTTGTCCGCCGCGCTGGAACTGACAATCAGCGGCAGAAAGGTGCTGTTGATTGAGCAGCACAACATCCCCGGCGGCTGTGCCACGGGCTTTGTACGCGGGCGTTTTGAGTTTGACCCCTCCCTGCACGAGCTGTGCGGCATCGGCTCCCCCGACAACATGGGCGACACCGGCAAGCTGCTCAAGCGTTACGGCGTGAATGTGGAATGGATCGAGGCCTCCGACTGCTTCCGTGTGATTTCCGCCTATTCCGACGGCGAGCCCATGGATGTGACCATGCCCTCCGGCAAAGGTGCTTTCATTGACAAGATGGAATACTATGTGCCCGGCTCCCGCCCCTCCATGCTCCGCTTCTTTGATTTGATTGAAAACATCAACGCCGGTCTTGACTATCTGGGCAGCGACAAAATAAACCCCGTTAATATTTTCAAAGACTATATGCCCATGGTGCGCTCCGGCGGATACAACACAGCCGATGTGCTCCGTGCGCTGGGGCTGCCTGCAAGGGCGCAGGATATTCTTTCCGTTTACTGGTCCTACCTTGGGGTGGATATGGAGAACCTCTCCTTCCTTCACTACGCCTCCATGGTTAACAGCTATGTGAAATTCTCCGCCTATTATCCCAAGCACACCTCCCATGAAATCTCCGTAAAAATGGTGGAGCGCTTCACCGACATGGGCGGCACGGTCATGATGGGCTGCCGCGCGGAGGAATTCATTTTTAACGGCGACAAATGCTGCGGCGTAAAAACCAATCTGGGCACATTTGAGGCAAAATACGGTGTACTGGCCAACATCAATCCCGATATTCTCTACGGCAAAATGGTGCCCGCGGCTCTTGTGCCGGAGCGCGAAAAAAAGCTCAGCGCCGCCCGCGACAAGAAAATCGGTGCCCGCATGTTCACCGCCTATTTCGGCCTTAATAAATCCCGTGAAGAACTTGGAATTCAGGATTACAGCATCTTCTTCCCCCAAAGCTGCAACTCCGTAACGGAATATGAATCCTTAAAGAAGATTGATACCAACTATTACTCCATCTTCCTTTGCTACAACGTTCACAACCCCGATTTCTCCCCCGAGGGCACCTGCGTGTGCTCCTTCACCACCATGTTCACCGACTCCGAAGATTTCGTGAACCTGAAGGAGGAGGACTATTACAAACTGAAAACCAAAATGGCCACCCGCTTCATCAACACCCTAAAGGAAAAAGCGGGTATCGATATCAGCGATGCCATTGAGGAAATCACCGTTGCCTCCCCCTACACCTTCGCCCGTTACCTGAACGCTCCCGACGGCGGCGTTTACGGCTACGAGACCCGGGGCTGGGACGGCATTATCGCCCGCACCATTGAGATGAACATGGGCCTTGACTATAAAGTAAAAGGCCTTTACCCCATCGGCACCAGCGGCGTGCGCGGTGACGGCTACTCCAGCGCCTACACCGACGGCCAGATTCTGGCACAAAAGGCTATGGCTGACATGGAAAAGGAGGGTAAATAAGCATGGCTATGAAATTCAACGTCGGCTCCGCCGGCACCGATTTGAAAAAATTCGTGAGTTTGATTACCAACCGCGAGGCTGCCATCAAGAAAGCACCTGCTGCCCCCGTCAACCCCACTTTCAAAATCAATGAGCTTGCCGCCCAATACCACCCCGACTATCAGCGCATGGTGATTGCGGAAATCACGGAACATCCGGGTGCGGATGCCAAAACCTTTGTCATGAAGAAAGCAGACGGCTCCAAGGCCGCATTCTTCCGTGCAGGCCAATATGTTAGTGTGCTGCTGCCCATAGGCAACAGCCTTGTGACCCGCCCCTATTCCATCTGCTCCTCCCCTGCCGAGGCGAAGGAGGGCATTGTGAAAATTACCGTGCGCAACGTGCCGGAGGGCTATGCGGCCCCCTTCATGCTCCGGAATCTTAAGGTTGGGGACGAAATCACCGTCTCCGGCCCCGAGGGCACCTTCTATTACGAACCTCTGCGCGACGCCAAAAACGTGATTGCTCTGGCAGGCGGCAGCGGCATTACTCCCTTCCTCTCCATGGCCTGCGCCATTCGTGACGGGCTGGAGGATTTCCGCCTGACCATTCTGTTCGGCTCCCGCAAGGAGGAAAACATTCTGTTCAAAAAAGAGCTGGATGAAGTGGCGGCCCGGTGCGACAAGGTAAAGGTGGTTCACGTGCTCAGCGAGGAGAAAAAAGAGGGATACGAAAACGGCTTTATCAACGCCGAACTGATTCGCAAATACGCCCCCGATGAGCCCTATTCCGTCTTTATGTGCGGCCCCGAGGCCATGTATCGGTTTGCCGAAAAAGAGATTGCCTCCCTCGGCCTTGCCAAAAAATATGTGCGCCGCGAGCTGCTGGGCGTTACCAAAAACGTGGCTTCCCTTGCCGATTACCCGCAGGAGTGCGCCGGGAAGGTGTTTGATGTAACCGTCATCATCGGCGCCGATGAATACAAAATCAAGACCAACGCCGACGAGCCCGTGCTGGCAGCCATCGAAAAGGCCGGTATCCCCGCCCCCTCCCGCTGCCGCAGCGGCGAATGCGGCTGGTGCCGCTCCAAGCTGGTCAGCGGCCGTGCCTATACCCCCAGGGAGAATGACGGCAGACGCTTTACCGATATTGAATGCGGCTATATTCACCCCTGCGCCGCCTTCCCCCTGAGCGATCTGGTCATTGCCGTGCCCGGCAGCTTTATGAAATAAGCCGTCAACGGCAATCCGCTCCGCATAAAAAAGAAGAAGCGATGCTTAACGCACCCGGCATCAGCCGGAGGTTAAGCATCGCTTATATTTTTTGCCGTATTATTTCAGAAACATCACGGGTTAAAAATCGTTTTCACCTTGGCAAAAGGGATTCGATTTTGTTCTTGAGCCGGGTGGCAGCTGCGGCGGCTTTGGCGTAGTATTCCTCCGGCGAATCCGCCTCGTAGGCACCGCTTGTGGGGCGGAACACCTCCAGCATAACGGTGCCGCGGTAATTCGCCTTGGCAAAGTGTTCTGCAACGCGGTCAAAATCAATGGCACCGTCAAAGGGGAGCATATGCAAATCCCCCTCATGCTGCTTGAAATTATCATGGATATGGGTGGCTATGATACGGTCGCCGAACAGGGGCATGAACTCCCTGCCATAGGCAAAGCATTGCTCGTGACCCACATCCCAGCAAAAGCCCGCATCCGGGAACTCCTCCATGGCGTAGGCCAGATTGGCAAGCTTGCGCTGATTTTCGAAGGCTATGGTTACACCAAGATGTTTGGCGGTTTCCACTAATTTGCGAAAGCGCTCGCTGCCCGCATCATTCACACCGGGGGCATTATCCCCCGAGGAAAGGTGCACCACCAGCACGGGCACCTCATAGCGGGAGCAGGTTTCGGCGGCCTGTACCAGAATACGCAGCCACTCATCGCCGGAGGAATCACGGTTCCAGATTTGATTGATGCCGCGAAACGGCGCATGGCAGCTGTCTGCTGTTATGCCGTTCTCGGCAAACAGACGCATGATTTCATCCATATCCGGCTCATTGGACATGGGAAAGGTATGGGTAAAGCCGTTTTTACGGAGCAGCGATATCTGCTGCAAGGGGGTTATTTCCCCGTGGCCGTAGGCATTCCAGCTGATTCCGATTTCCATTTGATTTCAACCTCTTTTCTCCCGGTCATTATACCCTGCACCGTCTTTTTTTGCAACCTGCTTTTCCCATGAAATCCATAAATAATGCCCCCGCAGATATTTACTTTTTTCACCCGGTTTGCTATGATGAAATCAGCAAATGAAGGGAGGTTTCACTATGCCTCATTCCTCAGGCGGCGGCAGTCACGGCGGTGGAGGTCACGGCGGCGGCAGCCACGGCACCGGCAGCCGCGGATTCAGCGGTCCCGCGGTGCGAAGCACCTACTTCCCCGGTTCCATGCGCTATGTGTATTACGCCAACCGCATGCCCCACTATATTTACACCACCGAAAACTTCACCCAAAGAATGGGGAAGAAGCGTTACCTTTCCCTGCTCATTTATTTTCCCATGCTGGCAATCATTCTGGGCTTTTTGGTGGGAGCCGTTCACAATCCCAAAAAGCTGAGCATGGCCTATAACACCGATATTGTCATATCCGACAAAGCCTATGTGCTGGATGCCGATGCCTCACTGAAGGCAACCCTTACCGCATTCCGTGACAAAACCGGCATCACCCCCGCCGTTATCACGGTAAATAATGAGAGCTGGCAGGGGCACTACAATTCCCTTGAGCAATACGCCTACGACCTTTATGTCAATGCCTTTGCCGACGAAAGCCATTTTTTGATTGTATACTCCACCTCGCGCCCGAATAATGGCTACATTGACTGGTACTGGGAGGGCATGCAGGGGGATGACACCGATTCCGTTCTGACCTCCTCCGTTCTTTCAACCTTCAACAGCGAGCTGCAAAAGAATCTGACCGCCCGTTCCCGCTTTACCGTAAGCAAGGCTATAGAAACCGCTTTTCAGGCCATTCTTCCCACAGTGATGAAAACCACGGTGCAGTGGTCGGCAGTAATTACCGCTTTGTTTATGATTGCCTTTATTATCTGCCACGCCTACTTTATGCTGGGATTCAATCCCAAGGCCAAGCAGTACCGCACCGCCGTGCCCTGCCCCGAGGTGCTCACCGAGCAGGCCGTGTGCGAATACTGCGACGGGGTTTATGTGGTGGGCACCTGCACCACCTGCCCCCATTGCGGTGCGAACCTGAAACCCCACAGCTTTTATTCGGAGCCCGATGCTTTCCCCTTTCAGCCCGCCGACAGCGAAACAACGCCGACGGATGACCCGTAATCATCTCCACACCAATAAACGCCGGAGTGCCCGTTATGAGCATTCCGGCGTTTATTATTTGCTTATCCGTCAATATATCATTTTGCACTTTTGACCTTGGCAAACCATCATTTTGCATTTCTTGCCTTGGCAAAAGGGATTCGAACCCGATATGGTTTTGGCGTCATATTTTTGCCAATATATCGTTAAAAATGCTCGGAATACAATTGTGTTCAAATCCCTTTTGCCTTGATAGGAAGCCACCAGGTAAAGCCAAAGGCAAGGCAGTTACAAAAAGCCGTTAGCTGGCTGATTCTTCTCTGTTTAGCCAATTTGAATACCACCGCGAAATACTCCACAAGGTGCATTCCGGCAAGCACGACCAGAGGAATCCAGATTCCCGCACCGGCCAAAGCGCCGAATACGGCATAAAGAAGGGTGCACAGGGGCTTACCGTATCTTACAGTCAATGTCAAAAACATCACCATTTCTCCTTTTTTCTCATTTATTCAATCATAGAGAAAATACCGCCTTTTGTCAAGAGGCGGCGTTTGCCGCTCCGACAACCTGTTTGCAAGTATATTCCGTTACATTCCGGTTCGGGAATCAAAAAGAAAAAAGGCGACCCACCTTCGTGAGTCGCCCGGAGTTACATGTTAAATTCTTGCGTTAATTTAACTTATGCAACCTTTTTCTTGGTGCAAACGTATGCTGCAGCAGCTGCTACGGATACAGCGGCGAAAGCAGCGATGCCGGTAGCGGAAGAACCGGTCTCGGGGGCTTCTTCGTCCATCTCGGGGATTTCAGCCTCAGCACCGCAGTAGAGATCTTTGATCTTCTGCTTCAGGTTGTTGAAGAGCTCCTTGAGGGTACTGCTGGAAGTGTCGATGCCGATGTCAGCAAGAACGCTTCTGAAACCATCAATAATGTTGGCGATGGAATCACTGTTGAACTTGGTGAAATCAAGGCCGGACACGGACTCAAGAGCGGAAACGGCGGCCTTTTCGATAGTGGCGAAAATGTCGGCGCCCAGGTTGAGGCCTTCGGAGAAATCAACGATGTCTGCAACTGCATCTTCCACAGCGCCTTTGCCGTCAGCAACGTCAAAGCTGGCAAGAAGATTGTCTTCTGCAAATGCGATGGTGCCCATGGAAAGAACCATTACAAGAGCAAGAACGAGAGCAAATGCCTTTTTCATTGTGAACCATTCCTTTCATCATTATTACTGCAAGAGCAACAGTTGTTGCCACATTCTATCATATTATTTTAATAAAGTCAAGTTTTTTCGGTTCCCGGAGCCCATGGCAAAAAAAGTTTGTGCATTTTACCGCAAATCTTCGGGCCTGATTTGTCTTGTTTTTCAGCACATTGCGCAAATTATTTATCTTTTTCGGAATTATTTGCAGTGTTTGCAACGGTGGTAACGCCCGAAGCGGTTTGCCAGTTCACCCAAACTGTTTTCTCATTCCGGCAGTAGTAATCCGCCGGCAGACCGGCCGATGACTTCGCCTCATGCAGTCCCAGTTCCTCCAGACCCTCGGCAAACAGCGCCGCCATTTCGGCGTTGGGGAACACCAGCCTGGAATTCATGGACAGCTCATTCAGGGGAGATGTGCTGTCGGATAATGTGCCGAACACATATCCGTCACAAATCCATGTGTGCTCCTGCGAGTGGGAGAAGGTAACGGGTTCGCTCTTTTGGGGAATCCATTCCATAATCAGCGAGATGTCGGGGCAATCCTCCTCAGCGGGAATGGTATAAAAGGCGTTTGAATTGCCCAATTCACGGGTGGATGCCTTTTTACTGCAGTAAACCTCGGCCTCGCCGCCCACATACATCCAGGCATACTGCCCTTTTACCAGATGCACCAGCCACGCTCTTCCGTCGTAATCAAACCGCACATCCAGTGAATCCGCATACCGCTCGGTCAAAGGGGCAATGGTATTCTTGTAGGTGTAGTACAAAGTGCCTGCGGGCACGGTAAAACCGGTGTAGTAAAAATCCTTTGCTGCGTCGTAGGTGTAGCGCAGCACGGCGGCACTTTCGGGCAGGGTGAGCACACGACCCAGCCGCTCCACATAGTATTTGGCATTCTGCCACTCCGCC
>JAZRWZ010000102.1:0-4480 GCA_045599985.1 Acutalibacteraceae bacterium
CCACGTGGCGCGGGGACGGCTCCCGCAAGGGAGCCGCGAGTTGAAACATCCAGCCAACGGCAGGCCGCCGTCAGCGCGCGGGACGGCTCCCGCAAGGGAGCCGCGAGTTGAAACCGTTCGTCCGTCACGGCAAGCCCGAAGCGCTTCAGGACGGCTCCCGCAAGGGAGCCGCGAGTTGAAACTTTTCCGTATCGTTCATTTTTTCAGCAGTCGGTTGACGGCTCCCGCAAGGGAGCCGCGAGTTGAAACTCGACGCTGACGGAAGGCGCGCGCGGCAAACAGGGCGACGGCTCCCGCAAGGGAGCCGCGAGTTGAAACCACATAGCGCGGCACCCCATTTTGGCGGGGCGGCACGACGGCTCCCGCAAGGGAGCCGCGAGTTGAAACATCCGGGTCGCGCTCGCTCGCTGTCAGCTTGCGCGACGGCTCCTGCAAGGGAGCCGCGAGTTGAAACACGGCTGCTCGCTTCCGCTGCCCGGGTGGGGGCAGGACGGCTCCCGCAAGGGAGCCGCGAGTTGAAACACCTACGCCCACGGCAACAGCTGCCGCAAGCTCTGACGGCTCCCGCAAGGGAGCCGCGAGTTGACACTTTTGTGTTGACGCACGCCCCCGCTCGTGCTAAATAAGGGGCGTGCTTTTGCACGTTTTTTGGTGCCGTGCTTATCGCTTGCTTCGGCTCCTTTCTATTCAAGCCCGCCCCCTGTGTGTGCAGAGGGCGGGCGACTGTTTGACGCTTGAGGGCGTGCAACAGCTCGCAGATTGCCCCGTGGTTGTGGACGGCTCCCGCAAGGGAGCCGCGAGTTGACACTTACTCGCTCGCCGCCTTGCAGAACGAGGAGATTCAACGCTTCATCGGTGAAGAAAACATCACCGAAACAGAAGCACGTCAGCGCGAATCCTCCTTCATCCCCGGAGTCAGCGCAGGAACCGTAGCCAACATTGCCAACGACATTGAAACCCGCATCACCCAAGGCGAAGGCACCACCGACAACCAATCCAAGGGAGCCAAGCTCTCCGATGCACAGAAAGTGTCAGCCATCCGCTTCAACGGTCTGAACGGCGGCAGCGTTATCGCCTTCTTTGAAAACAACATTACCGCTGCCGACCTTGCCGAAGACCTGTGGGAAGCCCGCTTGCGCCGCGCCGTCAGCAACGGCAGGGCAACATGGCAGCAACTCGCCCAACGTCTCTTCCGCGCACAGGCAGACATGCAGCGCATCGACCCCGCCATCCGTCTCTTCAAGAAAGGCATCACCGCAGAAAACGCCGCACCTCAGCAAATCATTGAAGCCTACTCCTCGCTTCAAGCCGCAGACCTTCTCACCAATTACGCCGCAATGCCCCTTGACGCGTCCACCAAGACGCTTTTGGGCGAAGTGCTGGCATCCACACGCGCCATGCGCGCCGCCGCCCTTACAGCGCAAGTGTGGCGTCAGGTCAAAGACACGGCAGACGTAGACCTCGTAAGCATGCTTGCAGAAGAAGGCCTAGCCGTTGCAGACTACTTCACCCCCGCCATGCAACAGGCGAGCGCAGAAATGGAGGAACTCGGCGCGCGCGACTTCATCCCTGACCCCGCACCCGCCGTAGCAGAAACCATCGAGCAAGCCAAGGCAGAGCAACAAGAAAACGCAGAAAACCCCAAGGAACCCGAAGGCACCCCGCAGCCCATCCCTGCCGAAGAGAGCGTAATAGGCGAACCCATCCCTGCGGAAGACCCGCTCACACGCGCCCCCTACAACCCGCAGACAGGCGAACTGACACCCAGCCAAGGTCGCCCCATCCGTCACAACAAAAAGAAAGGATACGCCTTTGTCAACAACGCCTATCAGCAAGAAACAGACGGTACCCGCACAGGAGCGGTGTCCGTAGACAAACTGCGCCTTGCAGATACACCCAACCTCAAATCAGAATCAGCCATCAGCGGCGGGTGGACCCCCCTCTCTCCCCCCATCAAAGGCGTGCAGCTTGCAGACGGCACCATCGTTATCTACAGCGGGCGGGCGCGTCTTGCTCACGCCAAAACCACAGGCACACCCTACATTCTCGTCAACGTCACGCGTGCCTCCGGCATCAAGACAGACCTCAAACAATGGATGCAGACCCACGATGCCTACGACAACCTACTCAACGGCACCGCCGGCGCAGAGCAAGCAGCCCTTGCGTGGGTGGATGCCAAGAACAAAGGCGTGAGCTATGCAGACTTTGAAGCAGCGGGCTACGTCATGAAAGACAACAACGGCGAAACCACCGCCACCATGCGGCTCGGCATCACCGCCGCAGAAAACGCCACCGCAGAAGAACTGTCTCAACTGGCAAGCGGCGAGCGCAACATCATCGAAATCCTGTCAGACATCTCCAAGCGTGAAGCCTCCGCAACCGCTTCTGTAACAGCAGAAGAAAACGCAACTTCCGTCACCATCGAAGAGAAAGACATCTGCCGAACAGAAGAAGAAGCCAAACAAAAGGTAGGGAGAAAAGGCGCACCTGTCAGGCTTGAGAACAAAACTCTTGGTATAGAAGCGGACTTCTCTAAGAAAAGCGAATGGAAGATTGTATACACCGACAGCAAAGGACGCTCGCTTAGAAATCTTGCTGAACTAGGCTACGATGATGAAACAGCGCAAACAATTTTCTGGACGGCTTACGGCAACATCGTCAACCTTTTTGAAAACGCCTACAACAAAAGAGAAGAAGGGGTAAAACAGAACAAAGAGAGAGGAGACAGAGAGTCGTTTACTCATGTCTATTCAGATTTTGCCATCGAAGGCATCCCCGACAATCTAACAGCAGACATCGTTCTCAAAGTCCCGCAAAAGAAAAAACAAACGCCGACTGTCTACCTTCTAATTACAGATAAAAAAGGAAAGCAGCAGAACACAATTGACGGAGTGGGCAAAGCCCCTAGTTCCGGCGTGGCGTCTGCTGCTGGGGCTATTGAAACAGAAAATGCATCCTCTGTCAACACCGAAAGCGAAGATTCTGCGTCAACCGCATCCCTCACCGCCGAAAACCCCGATGATATTCTTGGCGGTGTCAAGCGCGCGCGCCGTTCCCCCTTGGCAGAGCGCATGATGCACCACGCACAGGCAGAAGCCAACCGCATACGCCGCACCGTCAAAGGCAAGAGCAACACCAAAGAAGCCGCAGAAGTCATGGCATCCGTCCTCATTGCCCTTGAAACCGCGCGCAAATACGTACCCACCGCCCGCATCCCGCGAATGACAGCCAAGCGCGCCGCCCTTGAAGCCTATATCGCCATGATGCAGGAAGGCCGCTACGGCATCAACCTCAACGGCAGCACCAAGCGCAGAGGCCTCACCGAAGCAGAAATCGCCGCCACCATCGACCGCGCACAAAACCGCCACCGCCGCGCGGGTGTATAGACACTCTAGGTTACTAGTATAACGTCTGACAAATAACTAGACACAACTAAACAAAGATGCTATAATAAGGCATCAGGTATGAGCAAGCTCGAAATCAGTCAGGAAGATTTAGAAGAAATAGAGAAAACGTGCCGCGCACGCACTGCTTCTTACCAAGTCGTTACTCGCGCTAAAACGCTTAAACTTAGGCATGAAGGTAAAACTATTGAAAGTATAGCAGAAGCACTTGATGTACATAAAAACACCGTGTTGCTGACGCTCTCAAAGTTTGAAAAACAAGGATTAAGCTACGCATTGTATGATGCTCCGGGGCGAGGAAGAAAGGCAGAAATCAGCGATGAAGATAAAGCGTGGATTACGCACATTGCCTGTATGAAGCCTTGTGAATGCGGCTATGCTGCGGAACTCTGGACATACAAACAACTCACGGAACATATACACAGAACGGCGGCACAGGCGGGATTCCCGCGACTTGCCTCAATTTCCAAGAGCACAGTGCATCTTATCCTCAACGAAAAGGGTATAAAACCATTTAAGGTGAAATACTATTGCGAGAAGCGCGATGAGAAATTTGAGGAGAAGATGCATGATGTTCTCGTTGTTTACAAACAAGTAGAAATGCTTTTTGACGAGGACGGTAATTTGCTGCCGTATGAAGGAACTTTCACACATACGCTCTCATACGATGAAAAACCTAACATTCAAGCAATAGGCGGTTCTAAAGACAAAGCACCAAGACCGGGAAACGGAGAATGGCTGAGAGATTGTGAATACCGTCGACATGGGACATTGGCTTTACTTGCAGGGATTGATTTGCAAACCGGTATTGCAATTCCACTCGTGCGTGAAAAACATGACAGCAAAGCATTCATTGAATGGCTTGAAAAGGTAGATGCTATGTATCCTGTCGGTGATAAAATCAGATTGATATTAGACAACCTATCCGTTCACACATGTGGGAAGGTTAAGGAATATCTGGAGCAAAAAGGCGGTCGCTTTGAGTTTGTGTATACGCCTAAACATGGCTCATGGTTAAATCTGATTGAGAGCTTTTTCAGCAAGATGACAAAGCAAATGCTGCGAGGCATACGCGT
>JAZRWZ010000103.1:0-6258 GCA_045599985.1 Acutalibacteraceae bacterium
AGCCGCAACCCGTGCCTCGATATCGCTGCTGGCGTTCAGGTTCACAATTTTGGATTGGGGGTTGCCGATAAGCACTCTTTCACTGAAGGGAACAACCATGCCCTCACGGTTAACGGGCTGGCCTTTTTCGTTTACAAGGTAGAACTCATAGTTCATTGCCGCCTGCTCCCAGCCCAGGGAGGGAACGGGGAAGGTCTGCTGGCACGGGTGGCCCAGATAGTTGTCGTAGTCCATGTAGGCAACTTCGTTGGTGTCATACATATCGGCTTCCCGCTCGCCCTCAATGGAGCCTTCCAGGTATGCGTAATACTTGAGCGTTACCTCATCCCTTGAGATGTTGCCTACGGTCCAGGTGAACTCTTCCGTGTTGAAATCGTAGGAAACATATTTGCCCACGATTTTGTTCTGCGCCGCGTTAAAGATGTTGGTGCTGCCCAGCACATCCGAATAGGCAGCGGTCAGAACACCGTTTGCATTCACCTCAAAGGTGATTTTTTCAAGCTTGGTGTAATCGTTGCTTCTTGTGCTGTCGGAGTTGAGCTTCCAGGAGCCGATTTCGATAAAGGGTGCGGGGTCAAGGGTAATGGTGGACATACCGTTGCCGGTGGTGTAGGTGGTTGCAATCTGAAGGTCAAAATACTCGCCCATCTTATCCGTTACAACAGCGTTGTTTGCCGAAAAGGAAATGGCGCTGAGGATTTTGTCGTAAACCTCCTGAAGGTCGGATTCGGCCTTATACATGTTTTCGGGTTTGGATGCAATATTTTGAAGCACCTGAATCGTAAGTTCTCCGGCAGCATCGGCGGAGTAACCGATGGAATAAATCTCGGCTCCCAGGCCCTGCCTGAAGGAGTCATAATATTCGGCATCGGGAAGGTCTGCGGTTTCTCCCTCGGGGGTTTTGATTGCCTCGGCAATCCAGTGGTTGCCGTCGGGGTTGTAATACTGCACAACGGGGTATTTTGTGGGTTCGGCAAGCATGTCCTGAATGTACTTATTGGATTCGTTGCCCTTGATCCAATCCTCATACAGATAGTTGAGGTCGTGGTTATTGTAAATCTCTGCTTTGGTGTCGTCGGTGTGGTAAGTGATGGAAAGCTTGTTGAAAGCGTAGGGCTCACCGTCGGACATAAAGATGACAACCTGCTGCTCGTTGGCTTTGGGGTCCTTCTTGGCGGCCTTCACGATTTTGTATGCCTGTTCAAGGCCGTCATCGTAGTTGGTACCTTCAATATCATTGTAGATAAGGCCGTCAATCTGGGTAACCATTCTTGTGGCGTCGGAGATGGTCATGAACGCCCCGGCGGGGGTGCCGTCACCGGTGATAATGCGGTTTTCGGTAGCGGAGGGGTGCGAGGTGTAGCCGCCGTCCGTGTCATCATATGCCTCGTACTGGTTCACATAACGGTCAAAGGTTACAATGGCAACACGGTTCTTTTCGTTGCTGTTCACAATCTGCAAGGCGAAATCACGGGTATCGTCAATGGCGTTTTCCAACCTGCCGCTGTAGTTCATGGAGGACGAATGGTCAAACACAATCACAACGTCAACGGGCTTGCTCATGGGCACGCCGGTGGCGGAAAGCTCGACCTCGGCAACGCCGGAGGCCTGGAAATTATTGCCGCCTGCATTGCCGTTGGCGGTTTTGTTGATTCTTACCGCACCCTCGTGGGGGAATTCGGGGTAATCCTCGGTGGGTACTTCATAGGGGTCGGGTGAAACGCACATGGAAACCGTGCACTTCTTGGTGACGGGCTCGCCGCCCTTGGTTCCCGTAACCTCCAGGGTGAAGGTGACCACGCCCTCTTCACCGGTGTAGGTGACAAGGCCGGTGTTGTCAATGGAGGCTATGAGTTCACTGCTGGAAGACCAGGTGATGCTGTCGATTTCGTCAAAGCCCTCGTGGAAGCAGAGCAGCCTTTCGGTCATGCCGTTTTCAACATCGTTCCTTGTAAGAAGGCGGTTGGTTATGTTTTGATTGCCGCCAAAGGCATCCTGCCGGATTTGTGCCACGGGCTTTGTTGCCTCGCCGGGGTCACACTGGCGGTAGATGTAAATAGGCGTGGGGTCACCGGAAAGTCTGAATTTGGTTGATGAACCTTCGGAAAGGTAATTGTATTTCGACTTTGACTGTACCGTGGAAACCCTGTTCTCTTCACTGTCGTACTGATTGAACTTATAGGCATCAAGGCTGTAGCGTACTCTTGAATTGGTGCCTGTTCCCTGAAGTGCGTCTGTATAGTCGATTATGCTTGTGGTGCCTTCATAAAGAAGGAGATAGGCGCCCCAGTAGTTGCGCAAATAATAGGTGCCGTTGCCCGCATCTTCGCACAGCCAGGTGATTTCTTCCCTGTCACTGTCAAAATAAGTTGTCGTTTCGTTTTTGATAAATTCGGTGCTGTTTGACCAGGTGATGTATTCGTTGTTGCCGGAATCGTATTCACCGGCCCAGGTGTTCATAACATTGTGCTTGCCTGCGGTGTTATAAGCCGCAAAGGCATAGGTTTCGCCGGGCACGAATTTATCCGTGAGCATATATCTTCTGCCCGTGGCCTCTCCGCCCTCGGTACCCTGAACGGTAATTGTGGTGGAGGCGGTGGCGGAGCTGTAACTGCCGTCCTCATTGGGAACGGTGGAAACGGCGGTTACGGTAACATGGACGGTTCCCGAAGCGCCGGTGTAGGTGAGCACGCCGGTGGCGGGGTCAACGGTGGCCACATCGGGGTTATCGGATGACCACACATAGTTGATTTTGCTTGTGTTGAAGTTTGAGGCGGCGCTCACAAGCTTTTCGGTCTGGTAGGCGCAAACTTCATTCCTTGTGACGGTTTTGCCGTCAATAATAATGTAATCCGAACGGATTTTTACAACGGGGGTCAGCTCCACCTCTTCAAAAAGGTAGGCGTTGGAGGCGGTTTCGTAATCATAGCACATACGGTAATACATGCTGCTGTCGGACCAGTGGATGTTAAGGCCGTTTTTGTTGGCGATGCCGTTGTCGGACATTACCCAGCTGTACTGGTTCACATTTCTGGCATTCAGGGCTCCGGTTGTGAGCACACCGTTGTTGTTGCTGTTGTTGGTGCCGTAAAGGTATTTTCCCGTTTCCTCATTAATAAGGTAGAAGCTGTTGGCAGCGGAGGAAGCGGCGGCAGTGAAGACATTCTGATGTTCGTAATCCTGCAGTTCAATATAAAGCGCGTTGTCGGCGTTATCAATCTGAATCACATGGTAGTCACAGGAGAGGTTGCTGGATGAGCTTTCGCTCGCGTCGTCGTTCATAACAAAGCATGAGCCCAGACTGCGTGTGGAAACCAGAATGTATTTTTTACCGGCCTCGATTTTTGTGGCGGGCTTGAAAACACGCTTGGGGTCTTTCATGTGGGTTGCGGTGTAGGTAACGGAGGCGGAGGCCTTTATTGTGCTGTCGTTTTTATCCGTTACCTTGTAGGTGATGACAACATCGCCCTCCTCGCCGGTGAACTGAACAAAGCCTTTTTCGTCAACGGTGGCAATGCTTTCATCGGAGGAGGACCAGGTGACGGTCACATCACCGGGGAAGTTGCCGTATTCACCGATAAGGTCAAGGGAGGAACTGTCATTTACCGAATATATCGTCATACCCGTGCCGTTCACGGAATTGCCGTTATATTTGAGTTTTACGAAGGGGTGGGTTTCTAACTTTTCATAAATGTATACTCTGCCGGCTTCTCTTTCGGCGGTATTCCACTCGGGGTAGAAGTAGTCCGCACTTTCATTATAGAATATTCTGACACCGTCGGTGTAACCGGTGCCGTAGGTTGTGGCCCACAGCTTGCCGCTGTCCGGCCCATAGGTGAACCGGGAGCTGCCGAGTTGAACATCGGAGGCGAGAATGTCAAGCTCATAACGCCCGTCACCGTCGGGGGCGTATTCATCTGCTTTTACATATTTGCCGTTGGAATCCGTCAGGTAGATATGGCCCATATTATCCGCCACGGCGGTGAAGATGGTTTTCTCGTTATCGGAGAGGAAGGTGACACCGTCGGAGCTGTTTTCAAGGGTTACACCGTCGGAGGCGCGGACAATGCGGTTATAGCCTGAGGTGAAGGTAACAGGGTCGGATGTCATTGCCGCCGCCTCGGTGCCTGCGGTAACGGTTTTTGTGTTGACAATGGCGTATTGCTTGCCCGCTTCAAGGGTATCGGTGAGCACGAAGGTTTCAGCGGTTTTTTCCTGTTGGGAAATTTTAAGAGTCACCTTTTTGACAAGGGAGGTAGTGCCGTCGGTTACGGTGTAGGTGATTTCGGTAAGACCGGTGCCGGTAACGGTAACAATGCCGTTTTCCACCGTGGCCACATCGGTGTCGGAGGAGGACCATACGGCGTTGGCTAAGGCGCCGCTTGAGGCATAGCCGGTGTAGGCGCCCTCAAGCACGATTTCGGTGCCCACGGGGGTAAGATAAAAACTGTATCGGCCGCCGTCGGCGTTCTGACCCTGATATTTCAGAGTGCTTTCGGGGGAGTACTCCGTCGGGTTAACATCGGTGTGGTGAACGGTTTTTGAATGATTGGTTTTTTCATAGAAATAGTATTTCGTGCCATTTTTTAATTCTTGTGCCAACTCAGCCTTACCATTGTTGTTTTTCAAAGCACTTGTTGTGTATGCTACACTTTTAATAAGATTGTCTGAGTAAGTCCAGTTGGCGTTTGTGTTTGGAGTTGTTGTGAGCTGCAGATTTTTCTTGTCCTTTGCATTAATAAAGTATGTGCCATTTGAAAATCTGAAATTTCCATTCACAACCGTGCAGGTCCAAATAGCATCAGAACTTCCGGGTTCTGCATAAACCTTGCCGTCGGAATCTTCGCAAGCAGTTTTAACAATAACACTGTTGGCTGTAAACTCACTTTTGGTAGCGTGTTTTGTTACCGACACAATGTTGTTGCCGGCAGTGTTCGAGCCCAATATCATATACTCTTTGCCGTCTTCAGGTGCCGAAACAAGCTGGTAGTAAGTCCAGTTAACATCATCGTCCCACTCGGTAACAATATCACCCGAAACGGTAACGGTTTTTGAATCGGTGAAGGTGCCCTCGTCAGCCGTAACGCTTACGGTAACGGTGGCAGTGCCCTCGGTTTTGTATTTGATGGCGGCTGTTGCGCCGTACCCGGTCACCTCGGCAACATCGGTGTTATCCGAAGTCCAGGTGTAAACGGGATTGGTCAGCCCGCTGGCGGTGCATGCAATCCTTTCACCGCTGCCCTTCACGGCGCTGTCGCTCATAACAAGCTCTGCTGCCGGACCGGCTGCGGATACAATGCACGGCTGGGCAATGCCCAACATCATAAGCATTGCCAGGAAAAGTGCGGTTGCTCTTTTCATTCTCATGTTGGTACCTCCTGTATACGCTTTGTTACATAATTTACTTGATTTTGTGCCGTTACGGCTATGAGGATTGTGCCCGGGGAGCACTTCCGGGTGCTGACCGGGGAAAACGGGGAGTCCTCTGCGGCGAAAAGGGGGCGGAAAACAGCAAAGTGAATGATTCGTTACCATTCCGCTACAGAACGGGCAATAACTGCAAAATTCGTTCCGAAAACATTCCTTATACTGTTCACAAAAACGCCCATTTTCACACAATAACGGTAATTATACCCGATATAATACAATAAAGAGGGCGGTGGGTCAATATTTTTATCACAAAAAAAGCGATTTTTGGCATAAATTTACCAAAAAATTCATCATTTATTCTCTCTTTTAGAACGGAATGTGCACGAAAAACGCTAAAAAACGCAAAAAAGAAGCCAACAGGGTGCTGTCAGCTTCTTTTTTATTGCATTTTATTGATGTTGTCTGTTTGATATTTCCAAGGGCGCAGGGCGGTTTTTGGTTATTGGTTATCAGAAGAAGCGGGGGATGCGGGTTTTCGGCTTTCGGGAATGGAAATCAGGTTGCGTGTAGGGTAAGCGCACCTGCGCTTACCGTTGTTGTTGTGTGAATAGGAACGAGCTTTCGGCTTTATCTCCTTCCTTCCCCCTTGGGTTACTCCCCTGATAGGGGAGATGTCAGCGGAGCTGACAGAGGGGTGCCCGTTTTCGGAGAAAAAGGCGGCACGGCGTAAGCCGTGACGGATGAGGGGTGCCAAAAGCGAAAATAAATGCCACCTCATCCGTCTCGCAAGCTCGCCACCTTCCCCTCGAGGGGAAGGAAGGAAAGTTGTTTTGCGAAGGATGCGGCAAGACACGGTGGTCTTGCCCTACACGCAATCTCCGCTTCCCC
>JAZRWZ010000104.1:0-4690 GCA_045599985.1 Acutalibacteraceae bacterium
CCTCTTTGGTCAGCATTTTGCGCATATCGGTTCTGCCGGAGGGGTCACCGATCATGCCCGTGCCGCCGCCCAGCAGGGCGATGGGGCGGTTGCCGGCCATCTGCAGGCGCTTCATCAGGCAAAGTGCCATAAAGTGGCCCACATGAAGGCTGTCGGCGGTGGGGTCAAAACCGATATAAAACACGGCCTTACCGTTATTGATCATATCACGGATTTCTTTTTCGTCGGTCACCTGTGCAATCAGACCGCGGGCAACCAGTTCTTCATACATCTGCATGGTGTATCATCCTTTCATAGTGAGATATAATTAACCGTTTTTGTGTGCGGCGGCAGCAAAAAAGCCCTCCGCTCCCCAAAGGGAACAGAGGGCGAATCAATCGCGGTACCACCTCAGTTTACCGTTGCAGGCAACGGCCTCAGCGGGTTTATTAACCCAGACGCTTAACGCACGCCAAACGGCACCCGCCTAATACAGCGTTTCTCAGCGGGGCAACTCGGGGATGTATTTCACAACGGGGCGGCATTTCCTTACACCAACCGGAAACTCTCTTTGCCCGCCTTGCGTTATTACTTCTTCCCGTCACGGTCATTGTGGCTCATTATAAAAGACTTTTATTCAAAAGTCAAGTTTTCTTTGTTTTGCTTCACATTCGGGGCCGCGGGAAAATGTTTTTTATCTCACAACGTTGGTTTCAACCAAGTCAACGGAAACATCATATTTGGTGAGCCATGTGCCTGCACCGAAGTTTCTTGCGCGGAACAGAACGTGGGAATCATAGGCTTCCACCACAAAGCCGCAGCCGTTGGAAATATGACCGCCGCGAATCACATCGGGGTTGGCAAAGCAGGGCAGATTCACCAGAACCAGGTTGTTGCCGTTGTCGTTCTTCATGTATTCAACGGTGGCATAGTCGGGGCCGAGGGGTGCATCCTCTGTTTTCAGGCCCGCATGGATGTGGCCGGTGATGTAGAACACGTTATCATACTTTTTCAGGATTGCTTCCACAGCGGCTGACTGGTCGCCCAGACCGCCCTCATCGGCGGGGTCATCCTCATTCAGCCCCCAGTTGTAGGGAAGGCCGTGAGTGCCGTTGATGGGCTGATGGCAGAACACGAAAATGGGCAGGCCGGTCAGAGAGGCTTTCTCCATCTCGGCGGCAAACCATTCAAGCTGCGTATCACTGATGAATGCGCAGGTGTTGTCATGCTCGGAACCCAACGCGATGAAATAATAGCCGTTGATTACGGTGGAGTAATACATGTTTTCAATATCTCTGCCGGCAATATCCTTGTTGTACTTGATAAAGGTGGGCAGCACGCCGTCAACGGGATTGTTAAAATCGTCACGGTTGGGGCCCCATGTGTCGTGGTTGCCGGTAACAATAAGAAGATTATCGGAAACATCGTGCTTGGCAAGGGAAGCGGCAAAAATATCCCACTGCTCGAAATAGCCGTGATTCGTTGTATCGCCGTCAAACACAACGGCATCCGGTCTGTCCTTTGCCTTTTCCATATCCATCAGGCCCAGTTCGAGCATACCGTCGGAGATGAAGCTTGCTTTTTCATCAAGATGGATGTCGGAAATGGCGGCAAAGCTCAGACGGCAATCTTCCTCAGCATCCGCAATGGGAGCCGTTTTTTTGCCGAGCAGCAGATTGAGAGGGGTGCAGAAGGTCATCAGGATTACAAGTAAAATTCGGACTGCTTTGGCTAATATGGTGTTGAATGTAAGCATGTGGTTTGTCCTTTCTGTTTGCTTTTTTATTTTTCACAGTCAAAACCGACTGTGCAGATTACAAAAGTGAATTCCGTTATTCCGCCGCACGCAGCACGGCCAGTGCCGCCTTGGCCTCGGCGGCAAAATCATCGGTGCCCGCCTCAACGGAGCAGGTTTCGCACCCCGCCCCCCGCAAAGCGGCAATAAAGGGCTTCTGGTCAAAGCCGTCACCGGCCTTGGGATAAACGCGGCGTTCCTCCCCGCCAATGGGGTTGGAGGTGTGGGCGTGCATCAACTTGCCCCGGAGCGTGGGCAAATAATCTTCATATCCCTCGCCCATTTCCACCATATGGTACACATCCGCCAGCACAAACAAATTGGGAATCTGCGCCAGTTCCATGCACAGCACTCCCTCGTGAACGGTGTTAAGAATATTGCACTCCTGCGTGCGCAGGGGCTCAATGACCACATCCATGCCCGCAGCGGCACACATGGGGCAAATCACCGTTTTAAGAACATCAATAACGGCATTTAATCCGTCCTCCCGGCTCATATCCTCTGGAACACGGCGAGCACCGCCGGAGCCGAAAATAAAGCGGCGAATCCCCAGCCGTTTGGCGCGGGGAATCAGTTTTTCCAGATAGGCGCGAATGGCACCGTCATCCCGCTCGGGGCCTGCCAGCCTGATATTTTTGGGAAAGAATCCGTTAGCCACGGGAATGGGCACATCCAATTCCTCACGCAAAGAGGCAAATGCCTCGAATTCCTCCTCCGAAATGGCGTTGATGGAGCCGCAGCCGCTTTCGGCATAGTCAAACCCCAGCGCCTTGATTGCTTTTAACCGTTCGCAATCCGTGCCGATACAAGCACCGAATTTCATTATCATTTCCCCTTACTGTTATTCTTTTTTGATCCCTGCCGCCAACAGCAGTTCCTCGGCGCTTTGCAGCTGGCTGGCCGTTACCTCAAGCCCGCCCATGATGCGGGCCAATTCCGCCTTGCGCTCCTCAAAGGTGAGGGCCGTAACCTCGGTAAAGGTTTTGCCCTGCTCCACGGATTTGCTGATTTTTAAATGGCGGTCACCCCGGGCACCGATTTGTGCCAGATGGGTAACGCAAATCACCTGACGGCCAACGGAAACCTCCTGCAGCTTCATGGCGATTTTCTGCGCCGCGCGGCCGCTGACGCCGGAATCAATCTCGTCAAAAATCAGAGTATCAATATCATCCTTGGCGGAGATAACATTCTTGATTGCCAGCATAATGCGGGACAGTTCACCGCCGGATGCTATTTTGGCAATGGGCTTGAGTTCTTCACCCGGGTTGGGGCTTATCATGAATTCCACCGCATCCGCCCCTTTTGAGGAGAAGGGTGCTTCCCTGATGCTCACCTCAAACCGCACATTGGGCATATCCAGAAAACGAAGTTCCTGCCCCACACGCGCCTCAAACCGGGAGGCGGCCTCCCAACGGGATTGGGTCAGCCTGGCGGCTGCGGCCTTGACCTCATCCGACAAGGCGGATAACTGCCGCTCCAGCTCCCCTGCCCTTTCATCGGAAAGGGTGATGGCATTGCGCTCCTTCTGCATGGCGGCAAGATTCTCCAGTGCCGCTGCCTCGTCACCGCCATATTTGCGGGTAATGCGGAAGATGGTATCGAGCCTTTCTTCAATTTCGCCCAACTCGGCGGGGTCATACTCGAAATTATCGCTGAGCTTGCGCACATTGGCTGCCAGCTCCTCCATGGCAAAGCAGAGGCTTTTGGCCTGCTCCGCCGCAGCCCGGGCTTCCTTATCGAAAGGCACGGCAATATTCAAAGCCTGTGCGCACATCGTCACGGCATCCACCGCGCCGCCGGTTTCATCGCCCCCGGCAAGGGCAGCATAGGCCGCCTGATACCCCTTTTGCACCTTTTGTGCATTCAGGCACAGGTTTTTGCGGGCAGTCAGCTTCTCCCGCTCGCCCACCTGCAGGGCGGCATTTTCCAGCTCTTTGATTTGAAAATCCAGATAATCCAGCTTTGCCGCCTTTTCATCCTCATCGGTGTAAAGGGCATCCAGTTCCCGTTTCACCGCAATCAGACGGGCAAAGCTTTCCTTATACTCTTTTCTGACAGCCTCATTCTCCGCCAAAGCATCCACAAATCCGCAATGCTTCTCGGGGGCCAGCAGTGCCTGACTGTCGTGCTGACCGTGGATATTCACCAGTTTATCCCCCACGCTTTTGAGCATGGCAACGGTAACCGCCGTGCCGTTGATGCGGCAGTGGTTGCGCCCGTCGGCATAAAGCTGACGGGAAAGAATCACCGTGCCGTCCTCGCAGGGAATACCCTGCCGCAGCAGCTCATCGCACACGGCGGGGCCGACCCTTTGAAATTCTGCCGTTACGGCGGCGCTTTCCGCCCCCGTGCGAATCAGCTCGCGGGAGGTGCGGCGGCCCAAAGCGGCATTCAAAGAGTCAATGATGATGGATTTACCCGCGCCCGTTTCACCGGTCAGAACATTCAGACCGGGGCAAAGGGTAATTTCCGCCTGTTCAATTATGGCAATGTTTTCAATCCTGAGGCTGTAAAGCATAGTTCTCCTTCGGCAGATTCATACGGGTTAATCCGCCTGAATCATTCCTTCAGTGGTTGAGAATACCCTCGATGGTGTTCTTCATGGCCTCGGCCTCCTCGGGGGTGCGGCAAAGGGCAAAGATGGTGTCGTCACCGGCCAGCGTACCCACCAGGCCGTTCCAGCGCATGGAATCCAAAGCGGCGCAGGCGGCCTGAGCCATGCCCACATAGCAGCGCACGGAAACCATATTGCCCGCCCAGTCAACGGACACCACAGAGTGCTCAAAAATGCTTCTGTACTTGCCTACCAGCTCCGTGGAATCGCCGGTATCCACGGCATAACGGCTGCGGCCGTTTTCATCCATCTTCTTGACAAGGCGAAGGTCCTTGATATCACGGGAAATGGTGGCCTGGGTG
>JAZRWZ010000105.1:0-23631 GCA_045599985.1 Acutalibacteraceae bacterium
ATTGTTTGCGCGGCGCAAGGATGAGCATTCGGGCTTGACGTATTCCGATTTGGAGCAAAAGACGATTGCGGCATTGCGCGACGACGAAGTGGCAAATGAAATACGCGCAAAGTATGACTATGTGTTT
Source organism: Acutalibacteraceae bacterium (assembly GCA_045599985.1). Taxonomy (GTDB): domain Bacteria; phylum Bacillota; class Clostridia; order Oscillospirales; family Acutalibacteraceae; genus CAG-177. The sequence continues at coordinate 128 of JAZRWZ010000105.1, forward strand.
GTCGATGAATATCAGGACACATCGGACGTGCAGGAGGCATTGATTTCCCGATTGGTGCGGAAGGACAATCTGTTCATGGTGGGCGATGTCAAGCAGAGCATCTACGGCTTCCGTCAGGCAATGCCCGAAATCTTTTTGAAAAAGCGGGAAAGCTATGCGCCCTTTACGGGGGAGAATTACCCCGCTACCGTGGTGCTGGGGCGCAACTTCCGCTCCCGTCAGGGTGTGACGGATAACGTGAACCATATTTTCAGCCGCCTGATGACCGAGGGCGTGGGCGGTTTGGCCTACGGCCCCGGGGATTGGCTCAACCACAACCCCGACGGATATATTGACCATGACCTCCCCGACGGGGAATTACATATCATTACCGGCAAGGAAAAGGACTATGCCGAAAGAGAGGCCGCCTATATTGCCGAGTATATTGAGCAGAACAGAGGCACGCTTCTTGTGAAGGACGGCAGCAGCCGGCGCCCGGCGGAATACGGCGACTTCTGCGTGCTGTACCGCAGCATGGGGGAGGAAGCAAGAGCCATGCTGGCGGAGCTGGAAAAGCGGGGGATTCCCGTGGTGTGCGATGCGGCGGGGCATTTCTTTGAGGCTCCCGAAATCCGCTTTATGCTTTCGCTCATGCGGGTGCTGGATAACCCCGTGGACGATGTTTCCATGTTGGCGGTGCTGCTTTCACCCGTGTTTGGCTTTATTCCCGACGAGCTGGCGCAGATGCGCGCTGCACGCCGGGAGGGCAGCCTGTTCCATTGCCTTGTTTACGCAGCCGAAAAGGGCAACCCCAAGGCAGCACAGTTTTTGGATAAACTGGCATCCCTGCGCCGTGTGGCGGGCACCGTCACCGCCGCGGAGCTGGTGCGCCGGCTGCTGGAGGATACCGGGTACCTTGCTGTTGTGAGCGCCTTGCGGGATGCCCATATCCGCCGTGCCAACCTGCACCTGCTGGTGGATTTTGCCGCCCGCTATGAGCAATCCGGCAAAACGGGCCTTTCCGGCTTTTTGCGGTATGTGGACCGGGCCGTGCAGAGCAATGCCGATGTGCGGGGCGCCGAAAATGCCGCCGAGGGAACCGATGTGGTGCGGATTATGACCATCCATAAGAGTAAGGGACTTGAGTTCCCCGTTACGATTCTGGGCGGCTCGGCGAAGAAATTCAACACAAGCGATACCAAACAGAATATCATCATCGGGAACCGCTGCGGGTTCGGCATCCGCGGCACCGATGCCCGGGGCTTTGTGCGCTACGAAACGGTGCCCCGTATGGCAGCACAGCTTGAGAAAAAAGAGGCGGAGCGGGCCGAGGAATTGCGTGTACTCTATGTGGCGTTGACCCGCGCCAAAGAGAAATTTGTGATTGTGGGCACGGTGAAATCGGCAAGTGAACTGAAAAAGGCCGCTTTTGCCGTGGGAGAAAAGGTTGACCCCCACGCCGTGATAAATGCCGGTTCCTCCCTGCAGCTTTTCTGCATGGCGCTGATTAATCACCCCGATGCAGAGGCACTGCGCACCTTTACGGGTGCCTGCGGAGTGAACCTTGCCCACGGCGCTCCCCGGCTGCAGGTGACAATTTCGGACGGCACCGTTCCCGAAAAGCTCCCGGCGGATGAGGAGAAAGAAACGGAGGACACCGCCGCATTATTGGAGGAAATCCGGGCAAGGCTCGGTTACGAATACCCCTATGCCTCCCTGATGGGTGTGGAGGCCAAACGGGTGGCATCCGATTTTTCCCATTCCTCCGAAACCATGGAATATTTTGCCTCACAGCGGCCCGCTTTTATGAGCAAAAACAGCCTGACACCCGCCCAAAGAGGCTCCGCCACCCACAGATTTGTGCAGTATGCGGATTTGAATGCAGGGGATGCGGAAGGGGAACTCAAGCGGCTGGTTGATGAGCATATTCTCACGCAGATGCAGGCCGATGCGGTGGATATGCAGCAGGCAAAGGCCTTTTTCGGCAGTGAACTGGCAAAACGGATGCTGTCTGCCGAAACCGTGTACCGTGAAAAAAGCTTCACCTGCGCCGTTCCCGCCGGGGCTCTGCAGCCGGATTTGCCTCCCTGCGCGGCAGAGGAAACGGTGGTGATTGACGGTGTGGCCGACTGCGCATTTGTTGAGGACGGGCAGCTGGTAATCGTGGATTACAAAACCGACCGGGGCGTAGCGGCGGAGGAACTGGTGCAGCGCTATGCGGGCCAGTTGGGTGTTTACCGCCGCTGTCTGGCGGAGGTGCTGCATATGCCCGTAAAAGAAACTTTGATATATTCCTTTGCACTCGGTCAAACGATTCCGGTCTGAAAATCCGACGCAAAAAGAATTGTTTTTGAAAGTTGAAAAAAATGCTTGCATTTTATGAAACGGTGTGTTAAAATCCCATGTGTTATGGATATCGAAAGAGGTGACATCAATGAAGGAAGGAATCCATCCCAAGTATCAGCAGACCGAGATTCGCTGTGCATGCGGCGAAGTCATTAAGACCGCTTCAACGAAAGAAAACATCCGTGTTGATATCTGCTCCAAGTGCCATCCGTTTTTCACCGGCAAGCAGAAGCTCGTTGATACCGGCGGGCGTGTTGACCGCTTTAACAAGCGTTTCAACCTTACTGATAAGAAATAAAAAAGTCGGCGGTGCAGCCAAAAGCACCGCCTCTTTTTTTACTTACCGAATCAAAAAACACCATCCGTGAAAGGGGGAGAGCAGCCGTGAATTCCTATAAAACCGTTCGGTGCAGGGCACAGGCCGAGTTTGTGGAGAAGCACTCCCGCTTTATCGGGTACATTGCCCCCGTTACCACGGCGGAGGAGGCGGCAGATTTTGCTGCCGAAATCAAAAGCCGCCATTGGGATGCCACCCATAATGTGCCCGCCTACATTTTGCGGGAGGGGAACGCCAAGCGTTATTCCGATGACGGTGAGCCTCAGGGCACGGCGGGGCTGCCTGTGCTGAGCGTGCTGGAAAAGGCCGGGCTGACGGACTGCACCGTGGTGGTGACCCGTTACTTCGGCGGCACTCTTTTGGGCACGGGAGGTTTGGTGCGCGCCTATTCCCACAGCGCCTCCATTGCCGTTGAGGCGGCGGGAATCGTGACAAGGGCACTGTGTGACCACCTGCAGGTGAGGTGCGATTACACCTTTTTCGGCAAGCTGAACCCCATGGTGATTGAAATCGGCGGCGTGGTGGAGGATACGGTGTTTGACGATGCCGTTACCCTGCGCTTCCGTTTACCGCAGGAGTTGACCCCCATGTTTTGCGCCAGACTGACCGAGGCGGGAAACGGCCGCTGGGCAGCCGAAAAAACAGGGGAATCTTTTGCCGATATTGACTGAATGCCTGCCGATTTCCGAAAAAAAGAAAGAATTTAAAAAAATTTGAACTTTTTTGGAGGAATCGGCGGATTTTTTTTGTATATGTGATTGAGTAAAGATTTCGGGAGGCGGTTATGACGGAAAAAACCATCAGGGAATTAACCTGCGAAAGAGAGCGGCAGATTCTGTCACCCCGTGCCGCTTTTTCCGATGCCACAAAGGGCAGGGAGGCTGAGGAGGAGGAATGCCCGATTCGCACCCCCTACCAGCGTGACCGTGACCGCATTATCCACTGCGGCTCATTCCGCCGCTTAAAGCATAAAACCCAGGTGTTTCTTTCCCCCGAGGGGGATTACTACCGCACCCGTCTGACCCACACCTTAGAGGTGGCGCAGATCGCCCGCACCATTGCCAATGCCCTTTGCCTGAATGAGGATTTAACGGAGGCCATTGCGCTGGGCCACGATTTGGGACATACCCCCTTCGGCCATGCGGGGGAGCGGGCTCTCAACGCCGTGAGCGATACGGGATTTGCCCACTATCAGCAGAGTTTGCGTGTGGTGGAAAAAATCGAAAAAGGCGGTGCCGGCCTGAACCTGACATGGGAGGTGCGCAACGGCATTGTGTGCCACACCAGCGGCACCGAGGCCGATACACTGGAGGGCCGCATTGTGCGGCTTGCCGACCGCATTGCCTACATCAATCACGATATTGATGATGCCGCCAAAGCGGGAATCCTTTGCGAATACGATATTCCCCGCCCTTTGCGGGATGTGCTTGGCTACAAAAAGAGCGAGCGCATCAACACCCTTGTGATGGATGCCGTGCGCAGCAGCAGCGACACCATCGCCTTAAGTCCGAGGGTGGCGGAGGCGTTTGAGGATTTGCATACCTTTATGTTCAAAAGTGTTTACACCAACCCCGCCTGCAAAAGTGAGGAGAGTAAGGCCGTTACCATGATTCAGCGCCTTTTCACCTATTTCAGCGAAAACAGCGCCGAGCTGCCCGAAAGCTTCCGGAACATTGCCGAGCGTGACGGGGTGGACAGAGCGGTTTGCGATTATATTGCCGGTATGACGGATACCTACGCCGTCAAGGTGTATAAGGATTTGTTTATTCCCAAGGCATGGATGGATGACTGATTCCCTGCCGATACAAAAATGATAAGGAGGTGAGAATATGGCAATCAACGAGGCCTTTTTGCGGGATTTGCATGAACGGGTGGATATTGAACAGGTGGTGTCCCCCTATGTGCAGCTCAAACGCAGAGGCAAAACACTGGTGGGTCTGTGCCCGTTTCACAACGAAAAAACCGGCTCCTTCAACGTGTACCCCGACAGCCAGTCCTTTTACTGCTTTGGCTGCGGTGCAGGGGGCGATGTAATTACTTTCGTGCGCCGCATGGAGAATCTTGACTATGTGGAGGCGGTAAAATCCCTTGCTCAAAGTGTCGGTATGCGTTTGCCCGAGGACGGATTTGACGATACCTTATCCAAAAAGCGCAGCCGTATTCTCTCCGCCAACCGTGAAGCGGCACGGTTTTATCACCGCTGTCTGTTTGAGGAGCAGGGTGCCGCCTGTCTCAAGTATTTTGAGGACAGAATGCTGTCCCGCAGCACCATCACCCACTTCGGTCTGGGTTACGCCCCCGACAGCTGGCACGGGCTGATAAATTACATGAAAACCCTGGGCTACTCCGAGCAGGAGCTGTATGAGGCCAATCTGGCACGGCGCAGTGACAAAAACGGCAGAGTACACTATTACGATAATTTCTGCAACCGCGCCATGTTCCCCATTATTGATTTGCGGGGCAACGTGATTGCCTTCGGCGGCCGTGTGCTGGATGACAGCAAGCCGAAATATGTCAACACCTCCGACACCCTTGTTTACAAAAAAAGCAACGGTGTGTATGCCTTGAATTTTGCCAAGAATGCCAACAACGGCAAGCTGATTCTGGTGGAGGGCTACATGGATGTTATCGCCCTGCATCAGGCGGGCTTTACCAATGCCATCGCCTGCCTGGGCACGGCCTTTACCTCCGAAATGGCCAATCTGCTTTCCCGCTATGCGGATGAAATCTATATCTGCTACGATTCCGACGGTGCGGGGCAGGCCGCAACCAAGCGGGCACTGGGCGTGCTGGGCGCCACGGGTCTGAAACTGCGGGTTGTGAAACTGGCGGGAGGCAAGGACCCGGATGAAATCATAAAAATCCACGGTAAGGAGCGCTTCCGCGATTTGCTGGAGGGTGCCGCCAACCGGATTGAATATAACCTTTTGCGTGAGCGTGACAAATACGATATTGCCACCGATGACGGCAAAATGAACTTTTTGAATGTCGCCGCCGAGATTCTGGCCGCCTGCGGCGAAATCGAGCGCGACATCTATGCCGGCAGGCTGGCTTCGGAAACGGGTGTTTCCAAGGAAGCGCTGCTGATGAAAATCCGGCAGAAGAGCGCTGGGCTCAAGAAGAAGGAGGCCGCCGAAAAGGCAGCCGAGCAGGCCCGCAGGCTGACTGACCAGAAGGATAAAAACAACCCCGAGCGGGAACACAACCTGAGAGCCGCCAAGGCAGAGGAAACGCTGATTGCCTCTTTGGCGCGCAACCCGGATTTTTACCGCAAAATCAGGGACAAAATCGCTCCCGCCGATTTTGTTACCGCCTTTAACCGCCGTATATATTCCGCTTTGGCCGAAAGGCTGGAGCAGGGGAATGAGATAGATCTTGTGTTTTTTGCCTCCGAATTCAACCCGGGGGAGATGGAGAGCGTAGCCCGCATTTTCAAGTTGGGCGAGGGCATAGCCAATACCCCGGCGGAGTGTGAGGACTGCATCCGTGTTATCAAAGAATGCGCATCCTCCGCCGCACAGGATTTTTCCAACATGAGCCCCGAGGAATATTTGAAACTGTTTAAGAAAAAATCTACATAGGATGTGAATGTATGAAAGAGAAAACTCAACAGACCCCCGCTGCTGCTCCCGTCAACTACGGCCCCTTTGAAAAAAAGCCCGCCATCAAGGCTTTGATTGAAAAGGGCAGAGCAACAGGCAAGCTGACCACTCAGGAGATTGATACCGCCATTATCGAAACGGATATTGAGCTGGAGGAGCTGGACAAGCTCTATGAAGTGTTTGAAGGCTTCAATATCGAAATCGTGGACGACCTGAATGTCAGTGACCTTGAAAACTTTGATGTGGAAGTGCCCCAGACCACCGGCGAAGGCGGAGAGGTCAGCGATGACAAGGCCATTACGGTGGATGACCCCGTTAAGGCTTACCTGAAGGAAATCGGCCGTGTGCCTCTGCTGACTCCCGAAGAGGAGATTGAGCTGGCCATTCGCATTACCGATGATGACAAGCAGGCCAAGCAAAGACTGGCCGAGGCCAACCTGCGCCTTGTGGTCAGCATTGCCAAGCGCTATGTGGGCCGCGGCATGCAGTTCCTTGATTTGATTCAGGAGGGTAATCTGGGCCTTATCAAAGCCGTGGATAAATTTGATTACACCAAGGGCTTCAAGTTCTCCACCTATGCCACCTGGTGGATTCGTCAGGCCATTACCCGTGCCATTGCCGACCAGGCCAGAACCATCCGCATCCCCGTGCATATGGTGGAAACCATCAACAAGGTGAAAAAGACCAACAGCCTGCTGCTCCACAAGAACGGCCGCGACCCCAGCCCCGAGGAGATTGCCAAGGAGCTGAATATGCCCGTGGAAAAGGTGCGCGAGATTCTGCGTGTGGCGCAGGAGCCCGTTTCGCTGGAGACACCCATCGGTGAAGAGGAAGACAGCCACCTTGGTGACTTCATTCCCGATGACGATGCTCCCGCCCCCGCCGATGCCGCCTCCATGCTGCTGCTCAAGGAGCAGCTGGATGAGGTGCTCAACACCCTGACTCCCCGTGAGAAAAAGGTTCTGGAAATGCGCTTTGGCCTGATTGACGGCCATCCCCGCACACTGGAGGAAGTGGGCAAGGAATTTGAGGTTACCCGTGAGCGTATCCGTCAGATTGAGGCCAAGGCTCTGCGCAAGCTGCGCCACCCCAGCAGAAGCAAAAAGCTGAAGGATTTCTTAGACTGATTCCGACAGCCTCGCTTTTATAACCGATAAAGTAAAAAACCGATTGAAACAGACGATTCGTTCTGCTTCAATCGGTTTTTCGCATACATTATATTTAAACTACAATTACATTATGTAATCACAGCCCCAGCTCCGTGCAGCAGTCGGCCACGATTTTTTGCATCTCGCCGAGTTTGCGCTCGATATCCGCCACCAGAGCAAGCTGAGTGCGGCAGCGCACAAGGTTGTGATCGGGGTAGGCGGTGTGGAAGTAAACATCACCGTCAAGGTAATCGGTCAGAAAACGGATGCAGCTTTCAAACGCCATGATTTTGGCGGAGTGGGGCAGATAATCAATTTCCGCTTTTACAAGGGCCTTGCCTGCGGCGGAAAGGTAACCTTTGGTGTAGGCCTCAAAATGGGGCAGGGAGAGGGAAACATGGCTCGGGTCTCTGTCATCCTCGGAGGCGGTGTTGGCGGAAAAACGGATGCTGTCGCCGAAATCGTACAGGGACAGGCCGGGCATAACCGTATCTAAATCCACCACGCAGATGCCCTCGTTGGTGGCATCGTCAAACATAACGTTGTTGAGTTTGGTGTCGTTGTGGGTCACGCGCAGGGGCAACTCACCCTTGGCGGCCAGATCCAGCAGAAGGCTGCAGTCAGCCTCTCTGTCAAGCACAAACTTGATTTCATCGGGAACGGTGTGGGCACGGTTACAAACATCCTTTTGCAGGGATGCCTTGAAGTTCGCCATGCGGGACACGGTGTTGTGGAAGTTGGGAATGGTTTCGTGCAGGGTCTCAATGGGGTAATCGGCCAGCTGACGCTGGAAGTTGCCGAAGGCACGGGCGGCATCGTAGGCGGCCTTGGTGTCGGTAACGGTTTGCAGGGAGTGGGAATCGGTGATGAAATTGAGGCAGCGCCAATACCCGTTCTCCTTATCCACAAAGTAGGGTTTGCCGTCTTTGGCGGGAATCACGCAAAGCACCTCACGGCTCACATCTCCGCCCTGCGCGGCAACGATTTTTTGCAGGTATTCGGTAACGGCAACCATATTTTCCATCAGTCCTACCGGGTCTTTGAAAACATAGGTGTTGATGCGCTGAATCAGATATTTTACGGTTTTGCCGTTTTCATCAAAATGGAACACAAAGGTGTTGTTGATGTGGCCGATGTTTAACTCGGTAATCTCCGAAAAAGTGCCGGTAAAGGGGAATGCGTTCAGTAATTCATTGCGTTTTTCATCTGTTATCATAGGATTGTGACCTCTCACTCATTCTTTATTCAACATAATGGTGCCGAAGCAGGCGGGGTTATGAAACCCCAAAGCGGCGCTGTCCACGGGGAAATGGGCCCCGTAGTGGGGAGCGGCGGATTCATCGGCACACTTATAAAAATTGCCGCGCATGGGGCCTTCGGCTACGGTGTAATCCACGGCATACAAAGCGGAAACAAGGGATTCGGGAATGAAAATCAGGTATCCCCAGGCCTGCTCGCCCTTTTCCTCAAGGGTGAAGGGGGTGATGCAGGGGCATTCTTCGGTCAGTTCTTTGATGAATACACGCCCTTCGCGTTTGTCACCGAACTGTGACAGATATGCTCCGTTGGGGTTGACCTCAAAATTCATGTAGCGCCCGTCACCTGCCACGGGGGCAAGAAAAAGTTCCAGACAGCTGTCGCACCACATGGGTTCATCCCGCTTGGTGTAGCGGCAAAGCACCTGCTTTTCAAAGCTCCACAGCCGGGCATAAATGCCTTGCCCTTTTACCGCCCATAACCGGGCATAGGAGCGGGGCCGGGCATAACCCTCCTGCTCCCAGTGGAAGCTGTTGATGGGGGCAGCAGGCACCGCATCCTCACGGGGGGTGTCATCAAAGATAATACCGTTATATACCATAACCGTACCTCACTAACATGATTACCTCCATTATAGCCGTATGGGGTGATATTGTCAATCAAAACGGAGCGGCCCGAACGGAAAAATAAAGCCGGAAAAACGCCGGACGAAACAGAATCATCTGCCGCGGGATTGAACCGGGATATCGGAAAGAAAAATGATGATCGAATGAGAATAATAAAAAGCGATGTTTAACCTTGCCCGGAAAACGGGGACGGCTGAACATCGCTTCTGTTTATTCACTTATCGGCTGCATACAAACAGCTGAAATCAAAGAGAGTTTACGATATCAAGGGTATCCTTGGCGATAACAAGCTCTTCGTTGGTGGGCAGCACAAACATGCGAAGTTTGGAGCCGGGAACGGAGATTTCCACTTCTTCACCGCGGATGTGGTTCTTTTCCTCATCAATCTCGGTGCCGAGGAAGCGAAGATTTTCTGCTACGCGGGTTCTGTACTGGGGATTGTTCTCGCCGATACCGCCGGTGAATACCACGGCATCAATGCCGCCCATGGCAGCAGCAAAGCCGCCGATGTATTTCACAAGCTGATGGCAAAGCATGGATTCAACCAGCTTGGCAGCCTCGTCGCCCTCTTTGGCTCTGTTCTCGATGGTGCGGTTGTCGCTGGTGCCGGTCAGGCCCAGCATACCGCTCTTTTTATTCATGAGGGTATCCATCTCGTCGGGGGTCAGGTTCTTGGCCTTCATGATGGTGGTGACGATGGCGGGGTCAATGGAACCGCAGCGGGTGCCCATGAGAATGCCCTCAAGGGGAGTAAGGCCCATGGTGGTGTCAAGGCACTTGCCGTCCTTTACGGCGCTGATGGAGGAGCCGTTGCCCAGGTGGCAGGTAACGATTTTGGTGCCCTCTGCCTTACCGCCGAGCCACTCGATGCAGCGGGCGGAAACATAGCGGTGAGAGGTGCCGTGGAAGCCGTATTTGCGGATGCCGTCCTCTTTGTAGAGCTCGATGGGCAGGGCATACATGTAGGCATAGTCGGGCATGGTCTGGTGGAAGCCGGTATCAAACACGGCAACCTGAGGCACGGACATGATTTTTTCGCAGGCCTCAATGCCCTTGAGGTTGGCGGGGTTGTGGAGAGGGCCGAACTTGAAGCACTCGCGGATGGCTTCCTTCACAGCCTCGGTAACAAGAACGGAGGAGGAGAATTTCTCGCCGCCGTGAAGCACGCGGTGGCCTACGGCACCGATTTCGTCCATGGATTCAATCACGCCGTTTTCTTTGCTGACAAGGGTATCAAGCACAAGCTGAATGGCTTCGCCGTGGTCGGCCATCAGGTGGTTTTCCTTAATGTTTTTGGAGGAGTCGGCGGGAACCTTGTGGGTGAAGGTGGCATTGGCGTCGCCGATTTGTTCGCAGATGCCTTTGGCAAGAAGCTCGTCATTCTCCATATTGATGAGCTGATACTTCAGGGAAGAACTGCCGGCATTGATGACAAGAATTTTCATTGGTTTTTCACACTCCATTATTTTTTTACTCTGTAACTTGCATCATTTACAAAACTATTATATTATATCCGTATGTTATGCTTTTTGCAAGTGGAATTTTGCCGAAGATGAGCGGAAGGGAGCGTGGAGGCTTTGAAGGCTGCCGGTGTTGTGGCGGAATTTAATCCGTTCCATAAGGGCCATCTGTATTTGCTGCAGCAGATAAAAGCAAACGGAGCCGAGACCGTTGTGGTGGCCATGAGCGGCTGCTTTGTGCAGCGGGGAGAGCCCGCCGTTCTTTCCGCGGCTGCCCGCACGCAGGCCGCTTTACGGGGCGGCGCCGACCTTGTGCTTGAATTGCCGCTGCCCTGGTCCATGGCGGGTGCACAGCGCTTTGCTTTGGGCGGCGTGGGCATGCTGGATGCCGTGGGTGTGGCGGATACCCTTTGCTTCGGCAGTGAGTGCGGTGATATCAATTTGATGAAAAAGGCGGCTGCTTTGGCCGCCGACGATGAGGTATTGCAGTTGATGAAACAATACCTTGCCGAGGGGATTCCCTTTGCCGCGGCACGGGAAAAAGCCGTTTGTGCCTTTGACCCGGCCTGCGGTGCCGTGCTGCAAAATTCCAACGATATTTTAGGTGTGGAGTACCTGAACGCGCTCTCTGCTCTGAACAGCAGCCTTACGCCGTTCTGCATAAAACGGGTGGGCGTGGGCCACGATATGGCCGCCGACGGCACATGGGCCAGCGGCAGTGCCCTGCGGGAAATGTTGATAAAAGGTGACAAAATTTCACAATATATTCCCGATTTTTTTGAAAAAATTTTGCGGAATGAGCTGGACCGGGGCAGGGCGCCTGCGTGCATTTCATCGGCGGAAAGGGCGATCATCAGCCGGATGCGCACGGTAACTGCGGCGGAATTGCGGGAGGCTCCCGATGTGTCGGAGGGGCTCGAAAACCGCATTTTATCGGCGGCTCAGCAAGCCTCAGGTTTGGAGGAGCTGTATGCACTGGCCAAGACAAAACGCTTTTCTCACGCCCGTATCCGCCGGGTCGTTATGAGCACATTTTTGGGCGTTGCCGCCGGGGACGGTGAGGGGATTCCCCCCTATGCCGCCGTGCTGGGCTTTACCGAAAACGGGCAGAAGCTTTTGAGGGAGATGAAGGAAAAATCCCGTATTCCCGTGTTGATGAAGCACGGGGACGCGGCGCTGCTGGATGAGCGGGGCAGGCGGATTTATGACCTCCAGTGCCGCGCCGCCGACCAGTATGCCCTGTGCCTTCCGCAGCCGGCTCCCTGCGGGGAATATCAGCGAAGCAACCCGGTTATCCTGAAAGGATGACTTTGTTTTAACGGCGAAAATCTGACAATTCATTGGCTCTTCACAGCGGTGTTTCTCTTCCCGGTCGGGGAGGGAAGCACCGTTTTTTTGATAACTTGTGACAAATTATTTCTTGTTTCCCTGCATGTACGAAAAAATATATATAATAAAATTCAAAATTTTTGTTGACAAAATATGGGAAGCGTGTTACTATGTCACTCCATGATTAAAATGGAATCATGTGCGCTTGCCTGTTTTGCTTTCTATTCGCTTTTAAGAAAGAAAAAATAGGGGCTGTCACCGCACGGTTCCTTCTCATGTCTGCCCTTCCGGAAGCAGAGGCAGTGCGGCAAACGCCTGCCGGAACGGAGATTTTCAAAGAACGGAGTGATTTAGTCTATGCTGAACCGAGAACTCGTTGAACGGCTGAACCTCAAGCCCGTTGAACGCGGTACCTTTACCCGTGGAAGCTACGGAAAAATTGATGAGGCCATGGATATGCCCAACCTCATCGAAATCCAGAAGGCCTCCTACCAGTGGTTCATCGAAAAAGGTCTGAAAGAGGTATTCCGCGACATGGCGGATATCACCGATTATTCAGGCAACTGGATTCTGAGCTTTGTGGATTACCGTATGGACGACAAGCCCAAGTACACGGTAAGAGAGTGCAAAGAGAGAGACGCCACCTATGCGGCTCCCATGCGCGTTAAGGTTCGCCTTTTCAACAAGGAGACCGGCGTTATCAAAGAGTCCGAGGTCTATATGGGCGACTTCCCCATCATGACCGAAAGCGGCACCTTTGTGATTAACGGTGCAGAGCGTGTTATCGTATCCCAGTTGGTTCGTTCCCCCGGTGTTTACTTCAACATGGAGCACGACAAGACCGGTATCGAGCTGTTCTACAGCACCATCAACCCCAACCGCGGCGCATGGCTCGAATATGAAACAGACCCCAACGACATCTTCTATGTCCGTATCGACAAAAACAGAAAGCTCTACATCACCACCCTGATTCGTGCTTTGGGTAAGTGCGACAGCGATGAAGAGGATGTTCACAATTACAACTGCACCCTCAACCTGAGCTCCAACGAGGATATCCGTGCCTTCTTCGGCTACGATCCCAAGCTGGAAGCCACTCTTGAGAGGGACGAGACCAAGAACACCGAAGAAGCCCTTATGGAAGTGTTCAAGAAGCTTCGCCCCGGTGAGCCTGCTACCCTTGATTCAGCCAAACAGCAAATAGACAATCTGTTCTTCGATCCTCACCGTTACGATATTTCCAGAGTCGGCAGATATAAATACAACAAGAAGCTTTCCATGCTCAACCGTCTTCCCGGCTGCGTGGTGGCCCAGCCCGTTGTTAACGAGCTGACCGGTGAGCTGATTGCCGAGCCCGGCGAAATCCTCACCAAGGATAAGGCGCTTGAGATTGAACGCGCCGGTATTATGAGAGTTGTGATTGACGTTAACGGAAGCGAACTGTTCGTCATTTCCAACGGCATGGTGGATCCCGCTTTCTTCCTTCCCGACAGCATTACGAAGGATGAATTGCTTGAGATCGGCATCAACGAGAAAGTGCGCTTCGGCGTCATGCAGGAAGTGCTTGCCAAGTGCGGCGACGACAAGGAAGCCCTGATGGCCGAGATGGCTGCCCGCTGCGACGACCTGATTCCCAAGCACATCATCGTTGACGACATCCTGTCCTCCATCAACTATGTTAACTGCCTTACTCACCATGTGGGTAACCTTGACGATATTGACCACCTGGGCAACAGAAGAATCCGCTCCGTGGGTGAGCTGCTGCAGAACCAGTTCCGCATCGGTCTGACCAGAATGGAAAGAGTGGTTCGCGAAAGAATGACCCTGCAGGCACAGGAAGAGGATGAGAAGATTACCCCCCAGACTCTCATCAATATCCGCCCCGTAATGGTTGCCATCCGCGAATTCTTCGGTTCTTCTCCTCTGTCCCAGTTCATGGACCAGACCAACCCTCTGGCTGAGCTGACCCACAAGCGCCGTCTTTCCGCTTTGGGCCCCGGCGGTTTGTCCCGTGACCGCGCCGGATTCGAAGTGCGCGATGTTCACTACTCCCACTACGGCAGAATGTGCCCCATTGAGACCCCCGAAGGTCCCAACATCGGCCTGATCTCCTACCTTGCCTCCTTTGCAAGAATCAACGAGTACGGCTTTATCGAGGCACCCTTCCGCAAAATTGATAAAGAAACCGGCGTTGTACTCAACGAAACTCAGTACATGACCGCCGATGAAGAGGACGAGTTTGTTGTGGCACAGGCCAACGAGCCTCTGGATGAAAACAACCGCTTTGCCCGCTCCAAAATCAATGCCCGTTACAGAGACCAGTACCTTGAGTGTGAAAACACCAAGGCCGATTACATGGATATCTCCCCCAAGATGGTTGTATCCGTGGCTACCGCAATGATTCCCTTCCTTGAGAACGATGACGCCAACCGTGCTCTGATGGGTTCCAACATGCAGCGTCAGGCCGTGCCTCTGATGAAGACACAGGCTCCCATGGTGGGCACCGGTATGGAATACAAGGCCGCCGTTGACTCCGGCGTTTGCGTGCTTGCCAAAGAGGCAGGCGTTGTGACCAAGGTCAGCGCCGACGGCGTGGATGTGCTGGGTGATTCCGGCGAAAGCAGACATTACGAAATCATCAAGTTCATGCGCTCCAACCAGGGCACCTGCGTAAACCAGCGCCCCATCGTTTCGGTGGGTCAGCGTGTTGAGGAGCACGATGTGATTGCCGACGGCCCCGCCACCGATCACGGTGAAATCAGCCTTGGCAAAAACGCACTCATCGGCTTTATGACCTGGGAAGGTTACAACTACGAGGACGCCGTACTGATTAACGAGCGCCTTGTTCGTGAGGATGTTTACACCTCCATTCATATTGAAGAGTATGAGACCGAAGCCAGAGAGACCAAGTTAGGGCCCGAAGAAATCACCCGCGATATTCCCAACGTCGGTGATGATGCTCTGGCAAACCTTGACGATGAGGGTATCATCCGCATCGGAGCCGAGGTTCACTCCGGTGATATTCTTGTGGGTAAGGTTACCCCCAAGGGCGAAACCGAGCTGACGGCAGAAGAAAGACTGCTGCGTGCCATTTTCGGCGAAAAGGCCAAGGAGGTCAGAGATACTTCCCTGAAGGTGCCTCACGGCGAATACGGTATCGTAGTGAATGTTGAAGTATTCACCAAAGAGAACAGCGACGAGCTGTCTCCCGGTGTCAATAAAGTGGTTCGCTGCTACATCGCCCAGAAGCGTAAGCTTTCCGTAGGCGATAAGATGGCCGGCCGCCACGGCAACAAGGGCGTTGTATCCCGCATTCTTCCTCAGGAGGATATGCCCTTCCTGCCCGACGGCACACCCCTTGACATTGTACTGAATCCTTTGGGCGTACCTTCCCGAATGAATATCGGTCAGGTGCTTGAGGTTCACCTGGGCAATGCCTGCGGCGCCCTCGGCATGCACATCATGACTCCCGTATTCGACGGTGCTCATGAGGCCGATATCCGCGCCGCGCTGCGTGAGGCCGGCCTTCGTGAGGACGGTAAGGTTCAGTTGACCGACGGCCGTACCGGCAGAAAGTTCGACAACCCCGTTACCGTGGGCGTTATGTACTTCCTGAAGCTTCACCATCTGGTTGATGATAAGATTCACGCCCGTTCCACCGGCCCGTACTCCCTTGTTACCCAGCAGCCTCTGGGCGGTAAAGCTCAGTTCGGCGGCCAGCGTTTCGGTGAAATGGAAGTTTGGGCACTGGAGGCCTACGGCGCCGCCTACACCCTTCAGGAAATTCTTACCGTTAAGTCCGATGATGTGGTGGGTCGTGTCAAGACCTACGAAGCCATCGTAAAGGGCAAGAATGTTCCCACCCCCGGTATTCCCGAATCCTTCAAGGTTCTGATTAAAGAGCTCCAGGCGCTTGCCCTTGACGTTAAGGTTCTGGATGAGCAGGGCGAAGAAATCGACCTGAAAGAGGATTATGACGACGGCGATGCACCCGTTGTAACCGACGATAAAGCATTCAGCAGCGTGAACGATGCCGAGGATGCCGAAGGCTACAATGTTGACGAAGAGAGTGAAGACAGCGATATCTTCATTCATGAGAATGATGAAGATGACGACTATTACGCCGAAGATGAGCTGCCCGAAGAGGACTATCTGTCCGAATTCGGTGATGATAACGGCGAAGACGACTACGAATAAACTCTCAACTCAAAATACGAAAGAAGGGGCGTTATTCAATGGAAAACGAAACCAATAACTATACATTTGAATCAATTAAAATCGGTCTTGCTTCGCCCGAGCAGATCAGAGAGTGGTCCTACGGCGAGGTAAAAAAGCCGGAGACGATTAACTACCGTACCCTGAAGCCCGAAAAAGACGGTCTGTTCTGCGAAAGAATTTTCGGGCCCCAGAAGGACTGGGAATGCCACTGCGGTAAGTATAAGAGAATCCGCTATAAGGGCAAGGTCTGCGAACGCTGCGGTGTTGAAATCACCCGCGCCAAGGTTCGCCGCGAAAGAATGGGCCACATCGAGCTGGCCGCTCCCGTTTCTCACATCTGGTATTTCAAGGGCATTCCCTCCCGCATGGGTCTGATTCTTGATATCACTCCCCGCAATCTGGAAAAGGTGCTCTATTTTGCCCTTTACATTGTCACCGATCCCGGCAACACTCCTCTTGAAAAATATCAGACTCTGGATGAGAAGGATTACGAGGAGTATCGCCTGAGATATGAGAATGACTTCGAGGCCGGTATGGGCGCCGAAGCCATCAAAAAGCTGCTTGCCGAGATTGACCTGGATGTTCTCTCCGCACAGCTCAAAGAAGAGCTGCAGACCACCAGCGGTCAGAAGAGAGCCAAGGCTCTGAAGAGACTGGAAGTGGTAGAGGCCTTCCGCCTCTCCGGCAACCGTCCCGAGTGGATGATTATGGATGTTATTCCCGTCATTCCTCCCGAGCTGCGTCCCATGGTTCAGTTAGACGGCGGCCGCTTTGCCACCTCCGACCTGAACGACCTTTACAGACGCGTTATCAACCGCAACAACCGCCTTGCCAAGCTCATTGAGTTGGGCGCACCCGAAATCATCGTGCGCAACGAAAAGAGAATGCTGCAGGAGGCAGTGGATGCCCTGATTGATAACGGCCGCCGCGGCCGTCCCGTAACCGGCCCCAACAACCGTGCTTTGAAATCCCTTTCCGATATGCTGAAAGGTAAGCAGGGCCGTTTCAGACAGAACCTGCTGGGCAAGCGTGTTGACTACTCCGGCCGTTCCGTAATCGTGGTTGGCCCCGAACTGAAAATGTATCAGTGCGGCCTTCCCAAGGAAATGGCTCTTGAACTCTTCAAGCCCTTCGTTATGAAGCGCCTTGTGGATACCGAGGTAGCCGGCAACGTAAAGAGCGCCCGCAAGATGGTGGAGCGTGCAAACCCCGCCGTTTGGGATGCCCTTGAGGTTGTTATCAAAGACCATCCCGTTATGCTCAACCGTGCACCCACACTTCACCGTCTGGGTATTCAGGCCTTTGAGCCCGTGCTGGTGGAGGGCAGAGCCATCAAGCTTCATCCCCTTGCCTGTACCGCCTTCAACGCCGACTTCGACGGTGACCAGATGGCCGTTCACGTGCCTCTGTCCGCCGAGGCTCAGGCGGAAGCCAGATTCCTTATGCTGGCCTCCAATAACCTGCTGAAGCCCTCCGACGGTAAGCCCGTAACCGTTCCCACTCAGGATATGGTATTGGGCTCCTACTACCTGACCAAGGTAAACAATAACCGTGAAGGCAACGTGGATTATAATCCCGAGAACCCCTGCGAGCCCGGTGCCCCCGTTGACCACTTTGACGAAAACGGTAACTTCACCTACAGAAGCTACAATGTATATCGCAGCGTGGATGAGGCAACAATGGCTTATGATGAGGGCGATATCGGCCTTCACGTTGACATTATGGTTCGCATGACCAAAGAGATTAACGGTCAGGTTGTTTCCAAGATGGTGAAGACCACTCTGGGCCGCATCATCTTCAACAACCCCGTTCCTCAGGATTTGGGTTATGTGGACAGAACCAACCCCGAAAACGCATTCGAGCTTGAGGTTAACTTCCTTGTTAAGAAGAAACAGCTCGGTCAGATCATTGACAAATGCATCAAGGTTCACGGCACTGCCATTTCCTCTCAGGTGCTGGATAACATCAAGAATCAGGGCTACCGCTACTCTACCCGCAGCGGTATCACCGTTGCCGTTTGCGATGCCGCCATTCCCGAGAAGAAGAAGGAACTGCTTGCCGAGGCCGATGCAAAGGTTGCCAAAATCACCCGTCACTATGAGCGCGGCCTGATTACCGCCGAAGAGAAGAGCGACGGCGTGATTGATGCCTGGGAGGAATGCACCAAGCGCGTTTCCGAGGAACTCAAGAAGAACTTCAGCGAATTCAACCCCATCAACATGATGCTGGATTCCGGTGCCCGCGGTAATGATTCTCAGCTTCGTCAGTTGGCCGGCATGCGCGGCCTGATTGCCAACACCGCCGGTAAAACCATTGAAATCCCCATTCGTGCAAACTACCGCGAAGGCCTTAACATTCTGGAATACTTCATCTCCTCGAGAGGTGCAAGAAAGGGCCTTGCCGATACCGCTCTGCGTACCGCCGACTCCGGTTATCTGACCCGCCGTCTGGTTGACGTTTCTCAGGATGTTATCATCCGCGAAGAGGACTGCCACTGCACCGAGGGTATCTTTGTATACGATATCTATGACGGTAACCGTAAGATTGTAACCCTGCCCGAGCGTTTGACCGGCAGATTCCTGCTTAATGACTATGTGAATCCCGAAACCGGTGAAGTGGTTGCCACCAAGGATGAAATGCTCACCGAAGCAAAGGCCGAGGAAGTTGCCAAACTGGTTTATGCCGACCACCAGAAGAAGGTGGATGCCGGCGAGCTGCCTGCCACCAGCAGAGCACAGATTGAGATTCGCTCCCTGCTTTCCTGCCGTGCCGAGCACGGCGTGTGCATCAAGTGCTACGGTGCCAACCTGGCAACGGGCGACCCCGTTACCGTGGGTGAAGCCGTTGGTATCATTGCCGCACAGTCCATCGGTGAGCCCGGTACACAGCTTACCATGCGTACCTTCCACACCGGCGGTGCCAAGGACCAGAGCGATATTACCCAGGGTCTTCCCAGAGTTGAAGAACTCTTTGAGGCTCGCAAGCCCAAGACCCTTGCCATCATGAGTGAAGTGGCCGGTAAGGTCAGCTTTGCCGAAATCAAGAAGAGCAAGCATGTGATTGTTACGGCTGATGACGGCGAAGAAAAGGCTTACCTGATTCCCTATGGCTTCCGCATAAGAGTCAAAGAAGGCCAGATGATTGAAAAGGGTGAAACCCTTACCGAAGGTGCCCAGAACCCCCACGACATTCTTGCCATTCTCGGCGTAAATGCCGTTCACGATTATCTGATTCGCGAGGTGCAGAGAACCTACCGTATGCAGGGCGTTGATACCAACGACAAGCACATCGAGGTTATTGTGCGCCAGATGATGAGGAAGGTTAAGGTCATTGACGGCGGCGACTCCACCCTGCTTCCCGGTGTTGTTATCGAGAAGAGCGAGCTTCGCCTTGAGAACGAAAAAATCGCCAAAGCGGCAGCAGAGCAGGGGACCGAACCCCACTATGTTGTTTGCGAGCCCACTCTTATGGGTATCACCAAGGCTTCTCTGGCTACCGATTCGTTCCTGTCCGCCGCCTCCTTCCAGGAGACCACCCGCGTGCTTACCGATGCCGCCATCAAGGGCAAGAGCGATACCCTGCTTGGCCTGAAGGAAAATGTTATTATCGGTAAACTGCTGCCCTCCGGTACCGGCATGAAGTGCTATAACAACGTTGAGGTTTACCCCACCACAGGTATTTTCGGCAATATTGCTGAATCTCTTGGTGCAGATTTGTAAAAAATGTTGACAAACCGTATCCGACTGTGGTAGAATTCATTCTTGTAGTGTTCGGTTAGCCCGCAATGCGGGCTGCCGTGCCTATATATTATTAATGAAAGGAGAGAATTTGCTTGCCAACTTTTAACCAGCTCGTTCGTAACGGCAGACAGACCCTTGAGAAAAAGCCCAAGGCTCCCGCACTGTTGAAGGGACTCAACTCCAAGAAGAATGTCATGACTGACACTCAGTCCCCCCAGAAGCGCGGCGTTTGCACCGCTGTTAAAACCGCTACTCCCAAGAAGCCCAACTCTGCTCTTCGTAAAATCGCCAGAGTTCGTCTTACCAACGGCATCGAGGTTTCCGCTTACATCCCCGGCGTTGGTCACAACCTTCAGGAGCACTCCGTTGTTTTGATTCGCGGCGGTCGTGTTAAGGATCTTCCCGGTGTTCGTTACCACATCATTCGCGGCACCCTTGATACTCAGGGCGTTACCGGCAGAATGCAGGCCCGTTCCAAATACGGCCAGAAGAAACCCAAAGCTGCTAAGAAATAATCTTATGCTCAGCTGAAAAATCCGACAAATCTTCTTGCAGGCGCAGGGGGAAACCCTTCTACAATGTAAGAGTGCTATATATATATTTCATTATATATTGGCTCTGCATTGGCGCCACGGGATTTTTGTCACTCGAGTACCTATGATATCATTATTATGAAGGAGGGAAGCGAAGTGCCAAGAAGAGGCAATATCGCAAAACGTGAAGTTTTGCCTGATCCGCTTTACAACTCTACCCTTGTTACCCGCCTTATCAACAGCATTATGCTTGACGGTAAAAAGGGCGTAGCTCAGAAGATTGTTTACGATGCTTTTGAGATTGTCAAAGAAAAGACCGGCAAAGAACCCCTTGAGGTTTTTGAGGCCGCTATGGAAAACGTAATGCCCGTACTTGAGGTTAAGGCTCGCCGTGTTGGCGGTGCTACCTATCAGGTACCCATCGAGGTTCGTCCCGAAAGAAGACAGACCCTCGGCCTTCGTTGGATCACCACCTATTCCCGCGCCCGTTCCGAAAGAACGATGAAGGAAAGACTGGCCAACGAAATCATGGATGCAGTGAACCAGACCGGTGCTGCTTTCAAGAAGCGCGAAGATACCCACAAGATGGCAGAGTCCAACAAGGCTTTTGCTCATTTCAGATGGTAATCGCAGCCTAATTCAACTTTACTTTCTTTTTTTGATTCGGAGGATCCTATGCCAAGACAGGTTACACTTGAAAAAACAAGAAACATCGGAATCATGGCACACATTGATGCCGGTAAAACAACCACAACCGAGCGCATCTTATTTTATACGGGTAAGACGCACAAGTTGGGCGAAACCCACGACGGTTCTGCCACCATGGACTGGATGGAGCAGGAGCAGGAGAGGGGTATTACCAACACTTCCGCTGCCACAACCTGTTTTTGGAAGGATCACCGCATCAATATCACCGACACTCCCGGCCACGTTGACTTCACCGTAGAGGTTGAGCGTTCCCTGCGAGTGCTCGACGGTTCCGTTACCGTTCTTTGCGCAAAGGGCGGTGTGGAGCCTCAGTCCGAAACCGTATGGCGTCAGGCAGATAAATATCATGTGCCCAGAATGGTGTATGTCAACAAGATGGACATCATGGGTGCGGATTTTTACCATGTTATTGACATGATGAAGGACAGGCTACATTGCAACGCCGTGCCCATTCAGCTGCCCATCGGTGCCGAGGCTGATTTCCGCGGCATTATTGATTTGGTAGAGATGAAAGCCGAAGTTTACTATGATGAACTCGGCCTTGATATCCGTGTTGAGGATATTCCCGAGGATATGAAGGAGCTTGCTCAGAAATACCATGACGAAATGGTAGAGCATGTGGCCGAGCAGGACGATGCCCTGCTTGAAAAGTATCTTGAGGGTGAAGAACTCACCATTGAGGAAATCAAGCGCTGTATCCGCAAGGCCACCATTGCCAACAACATGGTGCCTGTGGTTTGCGGCACCTCTTACCGCAACAAGGGTGTTCAGCTGCTGCTTAATGCCATTGTTGACTATATGCCCGCACCTACCGATATCGAAGATGTAACCGGTACCCATCCCAAGACCGACGAGGCTCTTGTTCGCCATTCTTCCGATGACGAGCCCTTTGCCGCTCTTGCTTTCAAGATTGCAACTGACCCCTTTGTGGGTAAGCTCTGCTTCTTCCGTGTTTACTCCGGCACCGTAAAGGCCGGCGATACCGTGTATAACTCCACCAAAAACAGCAACGAGCGTTTGGGCCGTATTCTGCTGATGCACTCCAACCACAGAGAAGATGTTGACTGCGTTTATGCAGGTGACATTGCCGCTACGGTTGGTGTAAAGAACACCACCACCGGTGACACGTTCTGCGATCAGAGACACCCCATCATTCTGGAATCCATGGAGTTCCCCGAGCCCGTTATCAGAGTTGCCATCGAGCCCAAGACCAAAGCCGGTCAGGAAAAGATGAACATTGCTCTGTTGAAACTGGCCGAGGAGGACCCCACCTTCAGATTCTATACCGATGAGGAAACGGGCCAGACCATTATTGCCGGTATGGGCGAGCTTCACCTGGAAATCATCGTAGACAGACTGCTGCGTGAGTTCAGAGTGGAGGCCAATGTCGGCCAGCCTCAGGTTGCTTACCGTGAGACCATTACCAGACCTGCTGATTCGGACACCAAGTATGCCCGTCAGTCCGGCGGTAAGGGCCAGTACGGCCATGTTAAAATCACCATTGAGCCTAACCCCGAAAAGGGCTTTGAGTTCGAGAACAAAATCGTTGGCGGTGCCATTCCCAAGGAATATTTTGCCGCTATCGAGGCCGGTCTTAAGGGCGCAATGCTCTCCGGCGTTCTTGCAGGCTTCAATGTGGTTGACGTAAAGGTTACCCTTCTTGACGGTTCTTACCACGAGGTCGACTCCTCCGAAATGGCGTTTAAGATTGCCGCTTCCATGGCATTGAAGGACGCTATGCGCAAGGCAGCCCCCGTGCTTATGGAGCCCATCATGAAGACCACCGTCATCGTTCCCGATGATTACATGGGCGACGTTATCGGCGACCTGAACGCCCGCAGAGGTCAGGTTATGGGCACCGAAATGCGTTCCGGCGCAGTTCAGATTGATGCTCAGGTTCCCCTGTCCAATATGTTCGGCTACGCCACATCCCTGCGTTCCAGAACTCAGGGCCGCGGCCAGTATGTAATGGAGCCCAACTGCTATATGCAGGTTCCCAACTCCATTTCCGAAAAAATCGTGGGCGAAAGAGGCAAAAAGGACTAATTCGGTTCTTTAAAAATAAGGCTTGAAATTGCAGGCTTAGTTTGTTACAATAGACCCATGCGAGAGCATGGAGTTAAAACAATATGTTAATTAAAGGGAGGAAATTCCAATGGCAAAAGAAAAATTTGACCGTACTAAACCCCATGTAAACATCGGTACTATCGGCCATGTTGACCAC
>JAZRWZ010000106.1:0-3152 GCA_045599985.1 Acutalibacteraceae bacterium
TTGCCCTCCCGCTTGACAACCAACGCTCTGGTGCAGGTGCTCAACTGCATCACGACCCTCGAGGAACTGGAACGGATAACTCATGAGATGATTGAAAACGATAAGGAGAGAGCACAATGAGAATCGGACACGGATATGATGTGCATCGCTTGACTCCGGGCAGAGACCTGATTCTGGGCGGTGTCAAAATAGAATTCGAAAAAGGATTATTGGGCCATTCCGATGCGGATGTGCTGCTGCACGCGGTGTGCGATGCTCTTCTGGGCGCCGCCGCATTGGGGGATATCGGTGTGCTGTTTCCCGATACGGATGACCGATGGAAGGGCGCCGACAGCATGGATTTGCTGCGAAGAACTGCTGCGGTTTTAAGGGAGCATGGATACGGTGTTGTTAATATTGATGCCACCGTTCTGGCACAGGCACCGAAGCTTCGACCTTTTATTGACAAAATGCGGCAAAATATTGCTTCCGCCTGCGGAATAGACGTTAATTGTGTCAGCGTGAAGGCCACAACGGAAGAAAAACTGGGCTTCACAGGCAGCGGAGAGGGGATGGCAGCCCATGCCGTTTGCCTGATTGATACGCTGCACGAGCAGGTGAAATAATAACTTTTTGTTAATTAACATGGATTTAATTGCAGTTACGGGATATGTGTGGTAAGATAACTGCAATTACGGTAGAGGAGAGGGCATCTTATGGCCTTTGTGGAAAATATATCGGGTTATTTCAACGAAATAACTTCTTTGTTCAGCTCTTTCGGCATTGTCGATGCGCTGGATATCATTTTTGTTGCTTTTATTATTTATGAGGGCATCAAACTGATTCGTGAAACAAGAGCGTTTCAGCTTGCCAAGGGTCTTGTGCTTTTGGCTGTGGTTTTCTTCCTCATCAGCGTTGTGGATATGCAGGCAACGGCATACATCTTCAGCAAGGTGTTTGCCAATGTGATTCTGGTTCTTATCATTCTTTTCCAGCCGGAGCTTCGCCATGCCATTGAGCATATGGGTCGCAGCTGGACTTCGCCCCTTTCCATATTGGGGGTGGGAGAGAATAAATCCGTTCAGGAGGACAGACTGCGCAAGGCAATAATCGAGATATCCAAAGGCTGTCAGCGCCTGAGCAGCAGCAAAACCGGCTCCCTGATTATCATGGAGAATAAAACCCTGCTCGGTGATATTATCAGCACCGGCACCATAACGGATTCCGAGGTTTCTCACGAGCTTATCGGCAACATCTTTTTTGTTAATACGCCTCTGCATGACGGTGCCGTTATTGTGCGGGATGCCCGCCTTTACGCCGCCGGCTGCGTGTTGCCTTTGACCTCCAACACCGAGATTCCCAGTGATTTGGGCATGCGCCACCGTGCCGCCATGGGCGTTACGGAGCAGAGCGATGCAGTTGCCATTATTACCAGCGAGGAAACCGGCATTATTTCCATTTGCTACAAGGGCAATATAGAACGCGGCTTTACCGAGGCACAGCTGCGCGAAAAGCTTTTTGAGTATTTTCTTCCCGAAAACGGGGAAAATGCCAATTCTCATTCCGGCATTGTGCGCAGATTGCTCAATAAATTAAAGGCGAGGGGGAATCGTGATGAAAAATAAAAAATTCTCCCTGAATAACCTGTTTTACAACAATCGATTTGTTCTGGTATTCTCCCTGGTGGCTGCGGTGCTTGTGTGGATTGTCAGCGGCCTTCAGTACAGCCCCGAGGATGAGCGCACTATCGAAAATGTGCCCGTTACCATCGAACTTTCACAGGCCATGCAGGACTTTGGCCTGAAATCCTTTGGCGATGCGGATTACACCGTAGATGTTAAGGTGAAAGGCAAGCGTTATCTGGTTTCGCCCAAAGCCCTTTCTGCCGACGATATTACGGTAAAGGCCAACACAAAATATGTGGATTCCGCAGGCAGATATACCCTTGCACTCTCGGCCTCCGCTGCGGAAAACGGGGCGGAATTTGACATTGTGAGCATTTCCATGGCCTATGTGGATGTGTTCTTTGATGTGGAAAAAACCGCCGAATTCACCATCGAAACCGATTTGAATGCTCCCAACGGTGTGGTTCCGGAGGGCTACTATTCCTCTACTCCCATGCTTTCCCAAAAAACGGTGAAAATCACCGGTCCAGAAACTGAGGTAAACAAAATTACCGGTGTGGTATGTTCCTTTACGCTGGATGCTCCCATTACCGAGACGGAAACCTACGACTGCGCCCTGAAAGCAGTTTCAGCTGCCGGCGTGGAGCCGGAATATCTTGTTTATTCCTCTACCGAAAGCGGCATGACCCTTACGGTTCCTGTTTACAGGGTCGAAACATTGAATGCAGGTGTCAGCTTCATAAATTCTCCCGTCAACTATATCAAGACTCCTTTCACCTATAAGGTCAGCCCGGCATCGGCCACCTTTGCCGTAACCGAGAATAAATTGGATGGCCTGAACGGAATATTCAATATTCTCACTGTTGATTTTAATCAGCTTTCTCCCGGTGAAAATATTTTTGTGGTGGATTCCATTCCCACCGAATCCGGCTTGCTTCTGGATGAAAATGTGAAGCAGTTCACCGTAACGGTCTATGTGAATGATGTGGTGGAGAAAAACATTTCTGTTCCTCTTTCCGCCGTGGAATTCACCGGCGGCGATCAGCTGAACCCTGTAACGGATGGGAACGCTTTTGTGAAGGTGAATGTGGTTGGCCCCTCAGCGTCTTTGAAGAATATTACCGCGGAAAGCATAACCTTGAAATGTGATTTGAGCGGTTATGCGGAAGGTGAGGGTACAGTGAACGCACCCGTTGCCGTTTCCGTTGGTGATGCGGATGATTGCTGGATTTGCGGCAGTTATTCCGTGAATGTAACTGTTTGATTTATACTGTTAATGGAGGCTGTCGCATTAAGCGCAGCCCCCCCACAAGAAAAAAACAACCGGACAGCCCATAAAAAGGTTGTCCGGTTGCTGCTTTCATAGTATAATTAAGTTGCGAACAAAATCCACAAAGAAAGCGGTGTAATTGTACTATGTTTGCAGACAGAAATCAAGTGGTCTTACCCTTAAATCTTGAATTAAACATTCCGGAGAACGATCCGGTTTTCAAACTTGTCGAAATATGTGACAGCCTGGATTACTCCAAACTTGAAAAAGCATATCTG
>JAZRWZ010000107.1:0-10899 GCA_045599985.1 Acutalibacteraceae bacterium
TAAAAAACGGTGTAAGCTGTATTTCAAGCCTACACCGTTATAATCATTTATAACCTTACGGTTTCAAAAATGAATATAGAGGTATAGACCTGCACATAGGATCATGTGCAAGCTGCTGGTCATACATATCAGATTTTCTGAAAAGATATGTGTTCATAGTAATACCTCAAATTTGATTTAGAAAAATATATCACAAGTTACGTGTCCTGTCAATATGCAGTTTTGAAGAATATAACATCACTTTTGAAGTTTTTATCTGTGATTTTCAAAAATCACCAAATATCAACTTATACATAAATCAGTTCTTTGAAAATGATTTCTTCTGCACAGTACCGGTAGTTATTCATAAGTCCTACCCATTTCATTTGATTAGTAACTTTCAGTTCCTCATCGCAACAGTCAGCTTCTGCAAATGCTTTTACGCTCTGTTCAAGTATTTTATTTGCCTGCTCGTCAACATCATGCAGATGACCATTTAATGTGCCGTCCATCAGCATTATGGAATACTGAGCCTTTTTGTTTTCTTTAAGATAAGTCAATCTCATTTTGCCGTACTTCCCGAGAGGGCGATATTCTTTTTCGGGCGGTACTGTCAAAGCAGGAATGTAATAATCTCCCTGCAATGTGTAGCCGATGCCAGTCTTTTCATCAATAATATTTTTTTGCATAATATAAAATCCTCCTGTTATTTGGTAACTTCATTGTACCTAATAACGGGAGGTTTGTCGAATGTGTGAATTATAATGTATGTCCACTGTCGAAAAATGCTAAATTTAATAAATCCCTTATGATTATTCCGACCAAGATAGAGAGCTTGCAGTTTTTGCAGGCTCTTTTTTCATTTATTTCCTTCCTTTCTTCTTGTTTTGAACCAAACACATTTTAGATAAATCCTTAAAAATAACCGTTTTACACCCCTCACCGTGATTGACAAGGGCACAACAGATGGTATAATGAAAGTAATCTGCAGTGGTATATCTTGAGTATTCTTTACAGAATCCGCAGATTTGATTCTTCGGTAAAACATTACTTTCTGGAGGAGGATAAAAATGCTTTACAAAAAGAACGCTGAAAAACAGCTCAGTCCCTCTTTGTTCAAAAATCCTACATCCGAGTACAGAGGCACACCGTTCTGGGCGTGGAACAGTTATCTCACCAAGGATGAGCTTTGCCGCCAAATCGATGTGTTTAAAGAGATGGGCTTGGGCGGCTTCCATATGCATGTTCGCACCGGGCTTGAGAATGAGTATCTGAGTGCAGAATATATGGATTTGGTAAAAGCCTGCGTGGATAAAGCCAAGGGCGAAAATATGCTGGCATGGTTATATGATGAAGACCGCTGGCCCTCCGGTGCTGCGGGCGGAATTGTTACCAAGGATATTAAATATCGCTCCCGTTCCCTTCTGTTTACCCCTAAACTCAAGGGCGAATTGCATACATTCGGTGATTCCAGCTCCGAGGGCGGCAGAACCGAAAACGGCAAGCTGATTGCCTGCTACGACATTTTGCTTGATGATGACGGTTACCTTGCCTCCTACCGCCGAATCGGTGCGGATGATAAGGCAGAGGGCAAAAAGTGGTATGCCTTCCTTGAAATCTCCGGCACAAGTGGCTGGTACAACAATCAGACTTATGTAGACACCCTGAGCAAAGAAGCCATTGAAAAATTCGTGGAAGTTACTCACGAAAAATATTTGGCTAAGGTGGGGGATGAATTCGATAAGACCGTTCCCGCCATTTTCACAGACGAGCCTCAGTTTACCCGCAAAAAGGTGCTGAACAACTCTTTTGATGAGATGGATATCACCATGCCCTGGACGGATAAGGTTCCCGAAATATACACCGAGCTTTACGGTGAGGATATTTTTGAAACTCTGCCTGAAATCTTTTGGGATTTGCCCGACTCCGCTCCCTCATTGCCCCGCTACCGTTACCATGACATGATTGCCGAGTTGTTTGCCCGCTCCTTTGCCGATACCGTAGGCGGCTGGTGCAAAAAGAACAACCTTTACCTGACCGGTCACATGATGGAGGAACCCTCCCTGAACAGCCAGACCGCTGCTTTGGGTGAGGCCATGCGCTCCTACCGCAGCTTCGGTTTGCCCGGCATAGATATGCTTTGCAACCGCTGCGAATACACCACAGCCAAGCAGGCCCAGTCCGCAACCCACCAGTTCGGCTACGAAGGTGTTCTTTCCGAATTGTACGGTGTAACGGGTTGGGATTGTGACTTCAGAACCTACAAATTCCAGGGTGACTGGCAGGCCTGTCTCGGTATTACCGTGCGTGTGCCCCATCTTTCCTGGTATGCCATGAAAGGGGAGGCAAAGCGCGATTATCCCGCCTCCATCTCCTATCAATCCCCGTGGTACAAAGAATACGGCGCCGTAGAGGACCATTTTGCCCGTGTAAACACCGCTTTGACCCGCGGCAAGCCCGTTGTAAAGGTTGGCGTGATTCATCCCGTAGAGAGCTTTTGGCTCCATTGGGGTCCCAACGACAAATCTGCCGTGCTTCGTGAGAATCTTGACCAAAGATTTGAGAACGTGACCGAATGGCTCCTAAAGGGGAGTGTGGATTTTGATTTCATCTCCGAATCCCTTCTTCCTCAGCAGTGTGCCGCCGGTTCCGCTCCTCTTCAGGTTGGTCAGATGAAATATGATGCCATTGTTGTGCCCGGCTGCGAAACCCTGCGCAGCACCACAATAGAGCGCCTTGCCGCATTCAAGGCTGCAGGCGGCAAACTGATTTTCATGGGAAGTGCTCCCACCCTTTGCGATGCCGTGCCAAGCGATAAAGGTAAGGCTTTGTTTGACGGCAGCGTGTGCATTGATTTCTCCCGTTCTTCCCTTCTTGCCGCTCTGGAATCCGAAAGAGCCGTTACTCTTCGCAATGCCAACGGCAGATTCACCGATAACCTGATTTATCAACTTCGTGAAGATAATGACTGCAAATGGCTGTTTGTTTGCCATAGCAATGAACCTTACAACAAGGATGTTGACGGCGGCAATGATATTCAGATTATCATCAACGGCACTTATGCCGCAGAGCTGTATGACACCGCAAGCGGCGATATCAAGCCGGTTTATGCCGAATACCGCAACGGCAAAACCGTGATTCGCACCAAGGTGTATGCCTATGATTCTTTGCTTTACAAATTGACTCAAGGCGAGAATAAAGCCGATACAAAACCCGCTGCCGAAAAGCTTACTTACTTCGATATCAAAGAAAAGGAAGTTGACTACCGTCTTTCCGGCAAGAATGTGTATCTTCTTGATATGGCAGAATTCAAGCTTGATTTTGAGGATGAATTTTCACCTGCCGAGGAAGTGCTGCGGTTAGATAACATTGCCCGTCACCGCATCGGTTTGGGCGACCGCGACGGCGGCGTTGCGCAGCCCTGGTGCGTGGAAAAAGTGGCTCCCACCAACCGTCTTACCCTGCGTTATACTATATTCAGCGATATTGATTACGAGGGTGCCGAGCTGGCTCTTGAAGATGTTGATGTGGCCGAGATTACCTTCAACGGTGAAAAAGTGGCAAACAATTCTCTGGGCAAATATGTGGATATTACCATTGACCGTGTGGCTCTTCCCAAAATCAACAAGGGCACCAACACACTTGTAGTTACTATTCCCTTCGGTCTGCGCACCAATACCGAGGCCATGTTTATTCTGGGCGATTTCGGTGTTAACCTGAAGGGCCGTAAAGCTACCATCACGGAGCTTCCCGAAAAAATCAGCTTCGGTGATATCACCGTGCAGGGCTTCCCGTTCTACGGCGATAACATCACTTATCTGTTTGATGCCGATGCCGAAAACGGCAGCATTTCCCTTTGTGCCAGTGATTATCGCGGTGCTTTGATTGGGGTTGAGATTGACGGCGAAAAGAAGGGCAGAATCATTTATCCGCCTTACACCCTGACTGTGGATGGCCTTGAGAACGGCCGGCACACCGTGGGCGTTACCCTTTATACCCACCGTTATAACTCCTTCGGCCCCGTTCACCTTGTGGATGTGAAGGAAAGCTGGCACGGCCCCGGAGCATGGCGCAGCAAGGGTAACAACTGGAGTTATGAATATGTTCTGCGCAGCGTCGGTATCCTGAAATCTGTTCAGATCGGAAAATAAAAAAATCCGTGCAAAATCCGAAACTTTGTGATATAATTGTCTAAAATACTCCATTTTTACTGTTGTAATTCGAAAGGAGCAAAATACTATGGGACTTATTAAAGCAGGCCTCGGCGCATTAGGCGGCACTCTTGCCGATCAATGGAAGGAATACTTCTACTGCGATTCTCTTGATGTCAACACCATCATGGTCAAGGGTCAGAAAAGAGTTTCCTCCCGTTCCTCCAACACCAAGGGTAACGACAACATCATCTCCAAAGGCTCCGTGATTGCGGTTGCCGATGGCCAGTGCATGCTGATTGTTGACCAGGGTAAGGTTGTTGAAGTTTGCGCAGAACCCGGTGAGTTTACTTATGATTCCTCCACCGAGCCCAGCATCTTTACCGGTAAACTCGGCGATTCCCTTAAAGAAACCTTCAAGCTTGTGGGCAAGCGCTTCACCTTTGGCGGCGACACCGGCAAGGACCAGCGTGTGTATTACTTCAATACGAAGGAACTTCTTGATAATAAATTCGGCACCCAGAACCCCATTCCTTTCCGTATTGTGGATGCCAACATCGGCCTGGATACCGACATGGGTATTCGCTGCAACGGCACCTTCTCCTACCGTGTTTGCGACCCTCTGCTTTTCTATACCAATGTTTGTGCCAATGTTGCCACCAAGTATTCCCGCAGCGACATTGACAATCAGCTGAAATCCGAGTTCCTTTCCGCTTTGCAGCCCGCTTTCTGCAAAATCAGCGATATGGGCATTCGTTACAGCTCTCTTCCCGGCCACACCACCGAAATCTGCGGTGCCATGAATGAAGTGCTCAACTACTCCTGGCGCGAGAAACGCGGCCTTGAGATTGTTACCGTTGCGCTGAATTCCGCCACTCTCAGCAAAGAGGACGAGGATACTATTAAAGACCTTCAAAAGAAGGCTGCTTATGCCAACTCCAAGCTTGGTGCCGGTGCTTATACCGAGGCTGCCACTCAGGCCATGAAGGATGCCGCCAACAATGCCGGCGGTTCCATGCTCGGCTTTATGGGTATGAACATGGCTCAGGGCTTTGCTGCCAACAACGCTGCCAATATCATGAGCGCAAATCAGCAGTATAATCAGGCTCAGCAGGCTGCTGCCGATACCGCTGCCGCTGCAGCAGGTTGGAAATGTGCCTGCGGCGCCATGGCTACCGGCAAATTCTGCACGGAGTGCGGTGCCAAAAAGGCCGAGGAAAACGGCTGGACCTGCAGCTGCGGTGCTGTGAATAAGGGCAAATTCTGCTCCGAATGCGGTGCCAAAAAGCCCGAGGGCGCTCCTCTTTACCGTTGCGATAAGTGCGGTTGGGAACCCGATGATCCCAAGAATCCTCCCAAGTTCTGCCCCGAGTGCGGCGATCCCTTTGATGAGAAGGATGTAAAATAAGGCAAAAATAGTCAATAAAAAAGGCTCCCGAGAGGGAGCCTTTTTTGAATATAAATCTGTAATTATTAAAGCATATAGATGCCGGATTTCAGTACCGCATATTCCGTTTCGCCGGAACGGAAATACTGTTTGATTTCCTCGGTGAATACCCGGTAATCCTCAACGGTGTAGGAATCCAGCCTGAGGCAGCGGATTTTATAGGAATACTCGTTGCAGATGAATAAACGGTTGTCATAGATGGATAAATCAACGGGATGACAAAATGCCTTGGTGTTCGGGCCGCCTATGCGCAGTTCCACGCGGTTATGGTCAACGGAATAGTTGATAACGGCATTCACATCGGGCACGGCAAACCATAAATCACGGCCGTTGGAAACGGGGGAGCAGGCAGGTGAAGAAAGATACATCAGTTCATCAATATCCGTTAATCTTTCTTCCCGAATCATTTTGTAGCTGCCGTCACGGTAGCCTGCAAACACGGTGCCGTCATGCAGATTGCAAACCTTGCAAGTTATGTAATCGCCCAAAGCGCGGGCGTGCTGTGTGCCGTCTATGCCGAATTTTGCTTCCAGATAATCGGCAAGGGATGCCTGTGAAAAACAATCATCCGTTTGACTGAAACGGTGAAAAACACCCGTTACCGCACCGTCGGGCATGGTTTCGCGGGAGAGGTATATAAAACCGTCATCGGTCGGGATAATATCCAATAAATCAGCATCAATGAGTTTACGCAACGTTCTTCCTCCGGTAAATAGAAAATAAATCGCCCCGCCAAGCCGATGCGGTAGTCGTAACCTGCTCCAAAGCAGGTGGGTGCCTCCCAACGGGTTCTCGCTCCCTTCGTCCAATCACGGTCAAGCCGCAATCGGGAGGTCTGCAGTCCGCCGCCGGAGCCCGGCTCCCTTTTCAAACGTGTTGGGTTACAATTTAACCGCATTTTATCGCACAAGGCAGGGTGAAAGGCTTATTCGTTTTCGTCAGACTCTTCGTCGTCAAAATCAAACAGTTCGGCAAGTCTTTCTTCAAAGAGCTGACCGATTTCGTTAAATTCCTCGTCATCCTCGATGGGTTCAAGGTAGGTTTCGCCTTTTTCTTCGGAAACGCGAAGAATGATGAGCTCACCGTCATCCTCAAGCATGGAATCCGCATCATCATAAAGGGGCAGAAGAGCCACATAACGGCCGGTGTCGGTTTCAATTCGGTCAAGCTCCTCAAACATATGCTCTTTACCGTCTTCGTCAACTACGCTGACGATATCGGGATTGTAATCATCACTCATTACAGTATATTCCTTTCGCAGGTGTTTCATTCATCTTTATTTTAACCGCAAAAATAGGGTTAGTCAATAGCAAATACAGTAAGTTTTATTTTGGCGCTATTGACAATATCCTTGTTTGTTTTATAATTTATAAAAAAAACGAATCGAGTGATTTTTACGGAATATTCTATTCAATCTTTATTGAGCCGCGGCGCTTTTGAATGTGATTGCGGCAAAACACACCGCCCGCAGTTGATGAAAGCAATCATCGAACACGGCGCTATCAATAAACTTGCCGGGTGCGTCAAAGAACTTGGCGGCACCAAAGCCTATGTATTGTGCGATGAAAATACCTTTGCCGCAGCGGGTGAGGTTACATTAAAACAACTTGACAGTGCAGGAATTTCTTACCGTATGCACCGTTTCGGCAGCGAAAGGGTGGAGCCGGATGAAAAGGTTATCGGTTCCGCTTTTCTTCATTTTGAGTTGGATTGCGATATCGTAATCGGTATCGGCTCCGGTGTAATTAATGATACGGGCAAAATTATTGCCAACACAGCAGGTCTTCCCTATATCATTGTGGGCACCGCTCCCTCCATGGACGGCTTTGCCTCCTCCACATCTTCCGTTGTGCGTGACGGATTAAAAGTGAGCGTTAACAGCAAATGCCCCGAGGTGGTAATCGGTGATCTTGATATTCTGTGTCAGGCTCCCGTTTACATGATTGCATCTGGCTTGGGCGATATGCTGGCAAAATACATCAGTATATGCGAGTGGCGTATCGGCCATATTGTTACCGGGGAATATTATTGTTCCGAGGTGGCTGCCGTTATCCGCGCCGCGCTGAAAAAATGCGTTGATAATGCAGACGGTGTAATGAAACGGGAATCCGAAGCCGTAAAAGCAGTTATGGAGGGGCTTGTGATTTCAGGCATCGCCGCCGACTATGCGGGAATCAGCCGCCCGGTTTCCGGCGTGGAGCATTATTTCTCCCATGTGTGGGATATGCGTGCCCTTGAATTTGATACGGATTTTGATTTGCACGGTATCCAGTGCGGTATCGGCACCCTTTATGCCATGAAAGGCTATGAGGCAATGCGCAATCTGATTCCCGACAAAGAAAAGGCGCTTCAATATGTTTCGGCTTTTGATGATGATGCGTGGTTCGGGGAAATGAGGACTTTTATCGGTTCGGCAGCGGAAACCATGATTGATAATGCCCGTTCTTCCCTTCGTTATGACCGTGAGAACCACAAATGCCGTCTGAATAACATTGTTGATTGTTGGCAAAGCATTCTGGAAGTGATGAAAGAGGAACTGCCTGACTATGACGGTATTTACGATTTACTCAAAAAGGTCGGCGCTCCGGTTTCCTGCGATTCCATTAATGTAAGTGAAAAAGAACTTGCTTTGACATTCAGAACCACAAGAGATATCCGTGATAAATACATTCTTTCATCCCTTGCGTGGGATATGGGCGTGATGGATGAAATCACCGATGCCGTTACGGCGAAGGAAAGGAGCTAAATATGGCTATTGTTGAACTGAAGATGTACCGGGCCAAAGAAATATCTTTTTTCAATAAAGTGGAAAACGGTACGAAAATCGAATTTGAAAACAAGTATTCCTACAATGTCAGCTACGGGCAGAACAATATGTGCAAAGGCGAGCTTTCCATTTCTGCCTGCGCCAAAGAGGCTCCCGATAAATTCGGGGTAAAGGTGATAATGGAGGGTGTGTTCCGCTTTGACGAAGGGGAGAAACGCGAAAAAATCCATGTGGCTTCCTTTAAGGAACTGTTCCCCTATGCCAAGGCTTTGATTTCCACCGTCAGCGCCAACGCCGGTGTGCCTGCCATTATGGTGCCTGCCATTGATATCGAAAAGCAAAGTATCTACAAATATGATTACAAAAATCCCTTCGGAAAGCCCGATGAAAACAATACCGATGCCGAATAATGATTGTGATTGAGGTGTAATTATGGAAGTTGTAAACATAGCATACAAAGCCCTCCATGCCATGACACTGAAGAAGAAAAAAAGCTTCGACAAGATGGACCGCGTACCCGCTCCTCCCGTGGTTGAGCCTGTATTCATGAAAAATGACAAAGGCAACTACTATAATTGCGGTTTTGCCTCTGCCGAAATCATGCCGGACGATATTCACGAAAAATCCTACTGGATGGCGGGCTATAACATTGCCAACAAAGTAAAGGGTGTTATCGATCCGCTTACCGTCAGCGCCATGTGGCTGGATTGTGACGATGGCAAGGGTATTGTACTTGTAAGCTGTGATCTGGTGGGCTTTACCGCCAGCGATGTGCAGGATATCCGCAATCAGCTGAGGGGTTTCAGTCAAAAATCCGGCTGCCAAAAGATTATGATAAGCTGCACCCACACCCACGCCGGTATTGATACGGTAGGGTATTGGGGCGTTTTGCCCATGATCGGTAAAAGCAGTAAATTCATGCTTTTGGTAAAGGGTGCCATAAAGGCCGTTGTGATGGCTGCATACGCCAACCGCAAAAAAGGCAATCTGTATGTGGGCAACATTGCTGCCCCCGAATTGATTCGTGACGGGCGTGAACCCATCTTTTTCAACGATAAATTAACCCGTCTTCGCTTTGTGCCGGAGGACGGCTCCACCGAAACCTGGTACCTGAATTTCTGCGCTCATCCCAACACTATGGGGCGCAATAACTCCCTGATTTCGGCAGACTATCCCTGCTATCTGCGCAACCGCATCAATGAAGTGAAAAAGACTAATGTGCTTTTCAGCGCCGGTGCCATCGGTGCGCTGGATATTGCTCATGTTGCAGAGGATTGCCGCGAAAGAACCGTAAAAGGCGGCCGTGCGTTGGGCGATAAAGCACTTGCCATTGATAATGACCGTTTGCTCGATGCCAAAATAACGGTTATGGAGCAGAAATATCATCTTCCTGTGGAAAATGATGTTCATATTTTTATGAATATCGTACACGCCATCAGTGTGCTGAAGGTGCCTTATGACTCCGCTTTGGGCGTTGCCTTAAAATCCGAAATGACATATCTTTCCCTTGGTGATTTTCATATTCTTGCCTTGCCGGGCGAGTGCTTTTCGGAGCTTGTCTGGCCCGGCGGCCTGAGCTCGGCAGAAACATCCGCAACAGGGGAGGGCCTCGAAATTTGTCCCAAATCTCTTTCCGAAATCGCCGGGGACCCCAATCTGGTTATTTTCGGCGTAACGGATGATATGACAGGCTATATTATTCCTCCCAATGATTTTATCCTGAATGAAACCGCCCCTTATCTCAACACCACCAGAGACCGTTTTGACCGTCATCATTATAACGAAACAAATTCCGTTGGCTACCAAACTGCGGAGGTTACTGCGGCTACCTTTACAAAAATGATGGAAAAACTGAGAAGCGTTGAGGGAACAAAATGAGAGTATTATCCTTTGGCGAAGTGCTTTGGGATGTGTATCCCGATAAAAAAGTAATCGGTGGCGCTCCCTTTAATTTTGCAGGCAGTTTTGCATCCTTGGGCGGAAATGCAACACTTGTCAGCGCCGTCGGCAATGATGAAGCGGCTGAAGAAACCATTCAGGCTGTGCAGGCACTTTCCGTTGATACCGATATGATTGCCCACACCCAATACCCCACGGGCTTTTGCCTGGTTACAGTTAACGAACAGGGCGTTCCGAACTATGAGCTGCGCCGTGGCGTTGCCTATGATTACATTCCCGTTCCTCCGAATATACAGGAAAAATGTTTTGATGCCCTTTATTTCGGCACCTTGGCTCAGCGGAGCGAAGTTTCCGCCGATTCTTTACGGAAGATTATTGAATCCGTTCATTGTAAAGAGATTATTTTTGATATCAACATCCGTCAAAATTACTATGACAGGCAAATACTGAAAAACGGTCTTAAGGCCTGCAGCGTGCTGAAATTCAGCCGGGAAGAAGCTTTTGTATTCACCGAAACGGGAATTATGGAACGGGAAAGATGTATGGATGATATGTCTTTTCTGCGGGTGCTGTGCCGATATCTGGCAAAGTTTTATGATACCCGTACCATTGCCGTTACGCTGGATAAAGACGGTGCGTTTACATTCTCACGGGAT
>JAZRWZ010000108.1:0-1219 GCA_045599985.1 Acutalibacteraceae bacterium
ATATTTTTGGCAACATATCTTGCGGCGTATGCGGCTGAACGGTCAACCTTGGTGGGATCCTTGCCGCTGAATGCGCCGCCGCCGTGACGGGCATATCCGCCGTATGTATCAACGATTATCTTTCTGCCGGTGAGACCGCTGTCACCGTTGGGACCGCCGGTAACGAATCTTCCGGTGGGATTGATATGGAAAACGGTTTTATCATCCAGCAATTCGGCGGGAATGGTAACTTTGATTACTTTCTCGATGATATCCGCACGAATCTGCTCCAAAGAAACATCGGCATCGTGCTGGGAGCTGATAACCACGGTATCCACACGCACGGGCTTGTTGTTTTCGTCATATTCCACGGTAACCTGACTTTTTCCGTCGGGGCGAAGGTAACCCAGTTCGCCGCTGCGGCGTACCTCGGTCAGCTTTGCGCAAAGGCGGTGAGCCAAAGAGATGGGCAGAGGCATCAGCTCGGGGGTCTCATTGCAGGCAAAGCCGAACATCATGCCCTGGTCACCGGCGCCAAGACGGTCAACGCCCATGGCGATGTCACCGCTCTGCTCGTCAATCATGGTCATAACGGCGCAGGTGTTGCCGTCAAAGCCCTTATCGGAAGAGTCATAGCCGATATCGCAAATCACCTCACGGGCGATTTTGGGAATATCCACATAGCACTTTGTGCTGATTTCACCCATCACACACACAACGCCGGTTGTGCAGCAGGTTTCGCAGGCAACACGGCCCATGGGGTCCTGTGCAAGGATGGCATCCAGCACGGCATCGGAAATCTGGTCGCAGATTTTGTCGGGATGCCCGCAGGTTACGGATTCAGATGTAAAAAAACGGTTTGACATAACAGTACCTCCAAAGAAATAAAAAACGCGTTGAGCGGCGAGGCTCAACACGGATACATTCGGAAAAAATCCTTATCTTCCGGTAAAACCACCGCAGGATTTAGCACCTTGGCACTTTGCCAGGTTGCCGGGCTTCGCAGGGCCTGTCCCCTCAGCCGCTCTTAATAAGGATATTCAAATTTCGTTTCATTTTATCCTATTAACCGCGTTTTGTCAAGAAACAATTCGTCAATCACTGCAGAGAACGGCAATCAGTAAGCGGTGCGGTATTTTTGAACACTAAAACAGCCTCCGCGAAAAGCGATTATATGGATCGCATTTCGAGAGGCTGATGTATTATTGTTTAATCAGTGCCAGATGGCCCAGATCATAAC
>JAZRWZ010000109.1:0-12450 GCA_045599985.1 Acutalibacteraceae bacterium
CCTGCGCCGCCTGCGGTGCCGATGCCGGTGATGTGGCAGCCAAAAGAGCGGAATCCGTTGAGGCCTTCCGCCGTGAATACATGGCAAGCGGCCGTATCGCTCCCGATTATGCCACCCAGACCGCCTGCGTGCTGGCCCTGCACTTCGGCATCACCGATAACGCTCCCGAAACCGCCAAACAGCTCAACGAGCTGGTGACCGCCTGCGGCCATCTGAAAACGGGCTTTGTGGGCACTCCCTATCTGCTCCACGCCCTTACCGATAACGGCTACGCCGAAACCGCTTACAGCCTGCTGCTGCGTGAGGAATATCCCTCATGGCTCTTCTCCGTGAAGATGGGCGCCACCACCATCTGGGAGCATTGGGACAGCCTGCGTGAGGACGGCTCCATGTGGTCCACGGGCATGAACTCCTTTAACCATTACGCCTACGGCAGCGTGGCGGACTGGCTTTACGGCGATGTGGCGGGCATCAAGGCCGACGAGGCAGAACCCGGCTACAAGCACTTTTTCCTTTGCCCCGTTACCGACAGCCGCCTGACCTATGCCAAGGCCTCCTATGAAACCCGCTTCGGTACCATCCGCTCCGCCTGGAAAACCGAAAACGGCAAAACCACCTACACCTTCACCGTGCCCGCAGGCACCACCGCCACTCTCACCCTGAACGGCGAAACCAAAGAGCTGGCCCCCGGTGAATATGAATTCTGAGAAAAAGCGTAATTTCACCCGGTAAATTCTACCATTCCGGATAAAACCGGAAAAATGCGAAAAAATAACTTGACAAGGCTCCGATGGTGTACTATAATAGGCGAGCAAAAACAAAGAAGGGCGCATTGTGCTCTCACCACGGGGCTTTGCCTACCGCCGGTTAATATGTCACCGAAAGCGCTTTGGCGCGCTCGGTCTGATATGATGGTTCGCGGGGGCAGTTTTTGCCCCCGCTTAATTTTTACGGGAGGTGCTTTCGTATCAGTATCAAAGAAATGCAGATCAATGAGGAAATCCGCGACAAAGAAGTTCGCCTGATTTCCAACGAGGGGGAACAGTTGGGGATTATGTCCGCTGCCGAGGCTCTCAAAATCGCCGAGGAGCGCAACCTCGACCTTGTTAAAATCTCACCCGCCGCCAAGCCGCCTGTTTGCAAGGTGATGGATTACGGCAAATATCGTTTTGAGGCTGCCAAAAAAGAACGCGAAGCCAAGAAAAATCAAAAGATTGTTGAGATTAAAGAAATCCGTCTTTCACTGAACATTGATACGCATGATTTTGAAACCAAGCTGAACCATGCCCGTAAGTTTTTGGCAGATGGCAATAAGGTCAAGTTCTCCATTCGTTTCCGCGGCCGTGAAATGGCCCACCCCGAAATCGGTAAAGAGACCATGGCCAAGGCCGTCGAGGCATTGGGAGATGCCGCCATCATCGAAAAGCCTGCCAAGCTGGAAGGCCGCCAGATGCTGATGTTCGCCGCTCCCAAGCCCACAAAGTAAGCGCTTTCACATTGTAATTTTTTAAGGAGGAAACATACTATGCCTAAAATCAAAACTCACAGCGGCGCCAAGAAACGCTTCAAGATTTCCAAGGGCGGCAAGCCCATGCGTGCCCACGCTTACAAATCCCACATTCTTAACAAGAAGAGCACAAAGCGCAAAAGAAATCTCCGCAAGGTATCTGTTGCCGACACTACCAACTGCAAGCAGATCAAGCGTCTTGTTCCCTATAAATAATATCATCTGACTTTGTATTCAACTTCGTTAAAATTTGGAGGTAAATAAACATGGCTCGTATTAAAGGTGCACTCCCTACTCGCAAGAGAAGAAATAAAGTTTTAAAGCACGCTAAAGGTTATTATGGCTCTAAGAGCTCCCTCTTCAAGACCGCCAAGCAGGCCGTCATGAAGAGCGGTCAGTATGCCTACATCGGCAGAAAGCAGAAAAAGCGTGACTTCCGCCGTCTGTGGATCTCCAGAATCTCCGCCGGCTGCAAGCTCAACGGCATGAACTACTCCACCTTCATCAACGGTTTGAAGAAGGCCGACATCAATCTCAACCGCAAGATGCTCTCCGAGATTGCCATTGCCGATCCCGCTGCTTTCACCGCCCTGTGCGAAAAAGCCAAAGCCGCTCTCAACTGAAAATGACAGACGAGGATGTAACATTATTTATCTAATGTTACATCCTTTTCGTACTTTTATCGCAAGGTAAAATCCCATCAAAAAAGGGAGTTCGGAACCGCTTTATGTTGGAAATTACAAGCAGAACAAATGAAAAAATCAAATATGCGGTGCACCTTGGAGAAAGCGCTTCCTTTCGCCGTGAGCAAAACGAGTTCTTTCTCGAAGGTGCCCGGCTGTGCCGTGATGCGGCAGAATCCGGGATTCCCGTAAGGCAGGCCTTTTTTACCCGGGCCGCCCTGAATCGCTATGCCCCCTACACCGATGTCATCTGCCGAAAAGCCGGGGAATGTTACCTTATCAGTGATGACATTGCCGGTAAACTGGCTGCCACCGAGGGCGCGCAGGGTGTGTTCTGCGTGTGTCAGGGGTTAAAAGCCCCCGGCTCCGCGGAGCAGCTGAACCCCCAAGGCCGCTATCTGGCTTTGGAGAATGTGCAGGACCCGTCCAATCTGGGCGCCGTGTGCCGCACGGCGGAGGCATTGGGCATCACCGGGCTGATTATCAGCGGCGGCTGTGATGTGTATAATCCCAAGGCCCTGCGGGCTGCCATGGGCAGCTCCCTGCGCATGGAGCTGCTGCTTGTTTCCGATTTGCCGGGTCTGCTGACCGAGGCCAATGCCAAAGGCATGCTCACCCTGGCCTCCACCCCCCGTGAGGAGGCGGAGAATATCTGCCGCATTCCCCTGCCCCAGGGCGTCATCTGCGCCGTGGGCAACGAGGGCAGCGGCATTACCGACGCAACCTTTGCCGCCTGCCAGAAGGCGGTCACCATACCCATGGCGGGCCGTGCGGAATCCCTCAACGCCTCCGCTGCCGCCGCCATCCTGATTTGGGAATTATCCGGAAAGGGGCAGTCATGAACGAATCCGTCTATTGGATTATGCTTTCCGGCGCTTTGGGCGCCGGTGCCAACCATTCCGAAATCACCGCCGCATTCCCCACGGCACGGGATGTTTTTGAATCCTCTGCCGCCGACAGGCGAATCAGCGGCGTGTTCAACGCTCATCAGCTCTCCGCCATCGAAAAAGCAAGCCGTGAGAGCGCCGAAAATCAGCTTTCCCTGTGCCGGAAAAACGGCTGGCAATGCCTGACTCTGCAGGATGAGAGCTACCCCGATATGCTGCGTACCTTATCCGATGCGCCCCTTGTGCTTTATGTCAACGGCAGTCCGGAGCCTTTGAATAACGGCTTCGGCTTCGGCGTTGTGGGCACCCGCCAACCGGGGCGTGACAGCGTTCACATTGCCATGAACATCAGCGCCGAGCTGGCGGATGCCGGTATGGTCATCGTCAGCGGCGGTGCATTGGGCATCGACAGTGCCGCCCACGAGGGTGCTCTGCGTGCCGGGGGCAAAACCGTGGCCGTACTCGGCTGCGGGCTGGGAACCCGCTACCTGATGGAAAACGACGCCCTGCGCCACCGCATTGCGCAAAACGGCGCCGTGATTTCCGAATTTGCGCCCTTCTCCCTTGCCTCCCGTTTCACCTTCCCCATCCGCAACCGTATTATCTCGGGTCTGAGCCACGGAATACTGGTGGTGGAGGCAGGCGAACGAAGCGGCTCCATCATCACTGCCAACAGTGCCCTGCGGCAGGGGCGCGATGTGTTTGCCGTGCCCGGCAATATCGTAACCTCCGCCTACGCGGGGGCCAACCGTTTGATTCACGACGGTGCCGTGGCCGTGACCTCCTCCGAGGATATTCTCAACGAATACGAATCCCTCTACGGGGAGCTTATCCGCCGCAACCGCCCGAAAAAAGATGCTTCCGCTGCTCCCGTTCCCGCGGCAAAGCCCACCGCCAAGCGCTCCGATGCCGCCCTGAGCCCAAAAGAAAAGGCCGTATATGCCGTTTTCGGGGATGAACCTCTGTTCCCCGCCGAAATCGCTCTGGCCGCCGGGTTGGCTTTGGCCGAAACCACTGCCCTGCTCACCATGCTGGAGGTGCAGGATTATATCGAATCCGCTCCCGGCGGGCGTTACCAGCTGAAATAACCGCAAAATCCGGGCCATGCCCCGTTCCCCCATATTCAACCGTTACCATTTTTCATTCTGAGGAAAGGAATGAAGGGGTTTTCCCCTTCCGCTCTGCTATGTCGAAGCTTATTATTGTTGAGTCCCCCGAAAAGGCAAAAACCATCAAAAAATATCTGGGCAGCGATTATGAAATCGTG
Organism: Acutalibacteraceae bacterium; assembly: GCA_045599985.1. Taxonomy (GTDB): domain Bacteria; phylum Bacillota; class Clostridia; order Oscillospirales; family Acutalibacteraceae; genus CAG-177. Next base: position 4,345 of record JAZRWZ010000109.1, read on the forward strand.
GCCTCCAAGGGTCACATCCGTGACCTGCCCGCCGCCAAGCTCAGCGTGGATGTCAAAAACAATTTCGCGCCCAAATACGCTCTGATTAAAGATAAGGAAAAACTGGTGAAGGAATTGCAGGAGGCTGTGCGCAAAAGCGATTTCGTTTATCTCGCAGCCGACCCTGACCGTGAAGGAGAAGCCATTTCCTGGCACCTTGCCTCCGTTCTCGGCCTTGACCTGACCGCCAAAAACCGCGTTACCTTCAATGAGATTACCGGAACGGGTATTGATAACGGCATGGCCGCTCCCCGCGCCGTGGATATGGATTTGGTAAATGCCCAGCAGGCACGCCGCATTCTTGACCGCCTTGTGGGCTACCGCCTGAGTCCCTTTGTATCCCAGAAAATCCGCCGGGGCCTTTCCGCAGGCCGTGTGCAGAGCGTGGCCGTGCGCCTGATTGTAGACCGCGAAGAGGAAATCAAGGCCTTTGTGCCTCAGGAATATTGGCTGATTGATGCCAAATTCGCCACCTCACAGCGCAAGGTCGTGAACGCCTCCCTGACCGCCGATGAGAACGGAAAAGTTAAAATTGAAAACAAGGCCCAGGCCGATGCCTATCTGGCACGGCTGAAGGATGCCGCCTATACCGTAAAATCCTACAAAAAAGGCACCCGCAAAAAGAACCCCGCTCCTCCCTTCAACACCTCCACCCTGCAGCAGGAGGCCTCCCGCAAGCTTGGCTTCCAGGCCGAAAAAACCATGCGCATTGCCCAGGAGCTGTATGAAGGCGTTAATGTGGACGGCGTGGGCATGACCGGTCTTATCACCTACATGAGAACCGACTCCCTTCGCATCAGCGAGGAGGCAAGAGCACAGGCCGCCCGCTTTATTGAGAACACCTTCGGCAAGGCCTATCTGCCCGACAAAGCCCCCTATTACAAATCCCGTGCCAACGCGCAGGACGGCCACGAGGCCGTGCGCCCCACCGACCCGGCTCTGACCCCCGAGCGTGTGAAGGGCAGCGTTACCGCCGACCAGTTCAAGCTCTATTCTTTGATTTGGAAGCGTTTTCTTGCCTGCCTGATGGCAAGCTGCGTGCAGAATACCGTGAAGGCCGAGATAGAGGCCGCCAATGCCGAGGACACCGCGGCAGGCAAATTCTGCCTGTTCTCCGCCGCCGGTTACAGCGTGAAATTTGACGGCTTTACCAAACTGTATGAACTCTCCGATGAGGATGACGAAAGCGGCAATGTACCCGAGCTCAAGGCGGGCGAAGCCCTGAAGCTGCGTGAATTAAAGGATAACCAGCACTTCACCCAGCCCCCTGCCCGCTTTACCGAGGCCTCTTTGATTAAGGAACTGGAAGAAAACGGCATCGGCCGTCCCAGCACCTATGCCACCATTATTTCCACCATTGTCAAGCGCACCTACGTTAAGCGCAATCAGAAGCAGCTGGTACCCACCGAATTGGGCTGCGCCACCACCGGACTTCTGAAGGAGCGCTTCCCCAAAATCGTGAACGCCAAGTTCACCGCCCAGATGGAAAGCAATCTGGATACCGTGGGCGAGGGCAAGCTGGATTACGTGGAAATGCTGCGTGAATTCTACGATGAATTTGAAAAAACTCTGGAAAAAGCCAAGGCCGACATGAAGGATGTGAAAATCCAGCTGCAGGAGGATATTACCGACATTCCCTGCGACAAATGCGGCAGAATGATGGTAATCAAGACCGGCCGCTTCGGCCGCTTCCTTGCCTGCCCCGGCTACCCCGAGTGCAAAAACGCCAAGCCACTGATTGTGAGCACCGGCGCAAAATGCCCCAACTGCGGCAGTGATATCATTCAGCGCCACTCCAAGAAGGGCCATGTGTTCTACGGCTGCAGCAGCTGGCCCAAATGCAATTTCATGAGCTGGGATGAGCCCGCCGATGAGAATTGCCCCAACTGCGGAAAAATCCTGTTCAAAAAGAAAACCGGCAAGCTGGTTTGCATCACCGAGGGCTGCGGCTTTGAGAAAAAGGCCCCCTCAAAAGGTAAGAATGATGAATAAAGTAACCGTCATCGGCGGCGGATTTGCCGGGGTGGAAGCCGCATGGCAGCTGGCCCGCCGTCAGATTCCCGTTCGGCTTTACGAAATGAAGCCCGTACGGTTCTCCCCCGCCCACCAATCCGCAGGCTTGGCGGAGCTGGTTTGCTCCAACTCCTTCAAAGCCACCCGTCTGGGCTGCGCCGCCGGCCTTTTAAAAGCGGAAATGGAGCAGATGGGCTCCCTCTGCGTGGCCGCCGCCAAAGCCACGGCAGTGCCCGCAGGCGGTGCGCTGGCGGTGAACCGTGATGAATTCTCCGCCCTGATTACAAAAAAAATCGAGGAGGAGCCCCTGATTGAGCTGATTCGTGAGGAGGTTACCGAAATCCCCGACGGCCCCGTTATCATTGCCGCCGGCCCCTTGGCCTCCGATGCCATCAGCGAAAAAATCACGGCTCTGTGCGGCGGCAATCTCAGCTTCTTTGATGCCGCTGCCCCCATTGTTACGGCGGAAAGCATTGATATGAACGCCGCTTTTCTGCAATCCCGCTATGACCGGGGCGAGGCGGATGATTACATCAACTGCCCTCTCAACAAAGAGGAATATGAAATTTTCCACCGTGAACTGGTGAATGCCGAATGTGCCGTGCAGCACGATTTTGACAAACGCCACGGTGTATACGAAGGCTGCATGCCCATTGAAATCATGGCAAAGCGGGGCGAGGATACCATCCGTTTCGGCCCCATGAAGCCCGCCGGTCTGGTGAACCCCGCCACGGGTCACCGCCCCTGGGCCAATCTGCAGCTTCGCAAGGAAAACCGCGAGGGCACGCTCTATAATCTGGTAGGCTTCCAGACCAATCTGAAATTCGGGGAGCAAAAGCGTGTGTTCTCCCTGATTCCCGCTTTAAAGAATGCCGAGTTTGTGCGCTACGGCGTTATGCACCGCAACACCTTTATCAACTCCCCCAAGGTGCTCAATGCCGATTTCTCCCTGCGCACCCGCCCGGATTTGTGGTTTGCAGGGCAAATCACCGGGGTGGAGGGCTATATGGAATCTGCCATGGCAGGCATTGTGGCGGGCACCAACGCCGCCCGGTATCTGCAGGGCAAAGAGCCCATGAATCTGCCCCTCACCACCATGTGCGGTGCCCTGAGTGCCTACATCAGCGACCCCACCGCCGTCAATTTTCAGCCCATGGGTGCGGGCTTCGGCCTGCTGCCCGCCCTGCCGCAAAAAATCCGTGACAAACAGCAGCGCTATGAGGCCCTTTCCGCCCGTGCGCTTAACGATTTGGCCGCGGCGCTGACCGCCTGCGGCGAAGCACTGTAATCCACCACGAAAGAAGAACCGCTATGCATGACGAATTAAAGGTCTTTCAACAGAATCTGGGATATACATTTCACGATATCTCTTTGTTGGAACGGGCTCTGTCCCACTCCTCCTATGTCAATGAGAGAAACAACGGCGAGGAGTGCAACGAACGCCTTGAATTTTTGGGTGACTCCGTTCTCGGCTTCGTTTCGGCAGAATATTTTTTCCAACTCTATAAAAATCAACCCGAAGGCAAGCTGACCAAGCACCGTGCCGCCGCCGTCTGCGAAAAATCCCTCTGCTCCTTCTCCAAAGAGCTGGGCGTAGGCAAGGTGATTCGCCTGGGCAAAGGCGAAATGCACACGGGCGGCGCCGAGCGCCCCTCCATTCTGGCAGATGCCTTTGAGGCAGTGCTGGCTGCCGTGTATCTGGACGGCGGTCTGGAGCCCGCCAAAAAACTGGTGCTCCGTTTCATCACCCGCGAAAACATCGACTCCACCGTGCGGGATTACAAAACCCTGCTTCAGGAGGTGGTGCAGAAGCACCCCGAAGAGGCTGTGCAGTATTTTGTAACCGACGAAACCGGCCCCGACCATGCCAAGGAATTCACCGTTGAGGTGCATCTGAACAGCAATGTGATAGGCACGGGCAAGGGCAAAAGCAAAAAATTAGCCGAGCAGGCCGCCGCCAGGGAGGCTCTGCAGTTAATGGGATTAAAGGAATAATGAAGCACACCAATGTTGCTCTGTTCACCGTGCACGAGGGCTGCCCTCACCGCTGCTCCTTTTGCAATCAGCGTCACATCAGCGGCAGCGCCGAAAGGCTGACCCCCGCCGATGTGCACCGTGCCGCCGCCGTTGCCCTCAACGGCCGTCAGGCGGTGCCGGGGGGCGAAATCGCTTTTTTCGGCGGCAGCTTCACTTTGATGGAAAGGGAATATATGCTCTCCCTTCTGACCGCCGCCAAAGAGCATGTGGATAAAAAGGAATTCAGCGGTATCCGCATTTCCACCCGGCCGGACGGCATCAGCGATGACATCTGCCGCATTCTGAAGGCCTACGGCGTTACCGCCGTGGAGCTGGGTGCCCAAAGCATGGATGACCGGGTACTGGCTTTGAACAGGCGCGGGCACACAGCGGCCCGGGTGATTGAGGCCTCCCGCATGCTGCAGGCCTATGGATTCTCCCTGGGGCTTCAGATGATGACGGGATTATACGGCTCCTCGGATGAGGACAGCATCGCCACAGCCGAGGCCATTATCCGCTTAAAGCCCGCCACCGTGCGCATCTACCCCACCGTGGTGATGGAGCATACAGAGCTTGCCCGGCTTATGCAAAGCGGCGCATACCGCCCTCAGACCCCCGAGGAGGCTGCGGAGCTCGGCAGTACCCTGCTGCTCATGTTTCACCGGGCAAATATTCCCGTTATCCGTTTCGGCCTTCACGCCGGCGGTGATGTGGAGGGGCATTACATAGGCGGTGCCTACCACCCCGCATTGCGGGAACTGGCGGAAAGCCGCATTTATTACAAGGCCGCCGTGGCCGCCGCCGCGGGCAGAAAGGGCAAGGCTGTTATTTCCGTTGCCCCCACCGCCATTTCCAAAATGGCGGGCCAGAAGCGGGAAAATATGATAAAATTACGGCAGGCAGGCATTTTTGCCGCCCTGCGTGCCGACCCCTCACTGGGGGAATATGAAGTAAACCTGGATTTTGAATAAAAGGAATAGGGAACAGTATGTATTTAAAATCACTTGAAATGCAAGGTTTCAAATCCTTCCCGGACAAAACCGTGTTTCATCTGGGAAGGGGCATTACCGGCGTTGTGGGTCCCAACGGCTCCGGCAAAAGTAATATCTCCGATGCCGTGCGCTGGGTGTTGGGTGAGCAATCCACCAAATCCCTGCGCGGCGCCAAAATGGAGGATGTTATTTTTGTGGGCACCGGCACCCGCAAAGCCCTCGGTTTTGCAGAGGTTACCCTGAATCTTGATAACACCGACCGTTCCATTCAAAGCGTGGATAAGGACGAGGTTTCCGTTACCCGCCGCTTCTACCGCTCCGGCGACAGTGAATACCGTATCAACGGCGAGGAATGCCGTTTAAAGGATATTCACGAGTTGTTTATGGATACAGGCCTTGGCCGTGACGGCTATTCCCTTGTCAGCCAGGGCAAGGTGGCAGATCTGGTTTCCGCCCGTTCCTCCAAGCGCCGTGATATGCTGGAGGAGGCGGCAGGCATTGCCCACTTCCGCTACCGCCGCACCGATGCTACCCGCCGCCTTGACCAGGCGGAGGAAAATCTGGTGCGCCTTCGCGACATTATTACCGAATTGGAAGCACGCCTCGGGCCCCTGAAGACCCAAAGCGAAAAAGCCAAAAAATATCTGGTGCTGGCCGCCGAGAAAAAAGAACTGGAAATCGGCCTTTGGCTTTACACCATTGAGAAATCCCGCAAGGGCTTGATTGAGCAGGAGAACAAGCTGACCATCGCCTCCTCCCAATACGAACACACCGAGTTGGAACTGGAGCGTGTGGAGGCCGCCATTGAGGCCGCCATAGCCGAGGCACAGCGCCTGACTCTTGAAATCGAGCAGGTGCGCAGCGATGCCTCCGCCGCCGAGGAGCAGGCCGTTTCCGTAGAGGGTCTGATTGCGGTGGAACGCAGCACCATTGAACATAATGACCAGACCATTGAGCGCATTCAGCGTGACCGTGAAGAGGCCGCCTCCACCGGCGCCGAGGTTGAGGAGCAAATCCGCACCGCCGAGGCAGAAATTGCCGAGCGTGAGGGCGAAATTCAGGGCCTGAAGGACGAATTATCCGCCGCCATCTCCGCCGCCGATGCCCTTGTTGAGCAGGATTCCGGCTGCTCCGAGCAGGCACGGCAAATCAGTGACCGGATTACGCAGAAAACCGTGGCATTAAGCGACTGCAAGGTGGAGCTTTCCGCCGCCTCTTCCTCTGTTGAGGAGCTGCAGACCCGCGTTGCCAATCTGGAGGGCGTAATCGGCTCAAAGGGCGGCATTCTTGATGAACTCAATAATGAAAAAACCGCCTGCGAAGCGGAACTGAAAACGATGCGGGATACCGCCGAGGAATATGAAAACTCCCTGAGCGGATACGACATGATTATCGGCTCCCGTACCGAAAAGCTCGAAAAACTGCGCCGTGAGCTTGAAAACCTGAACCTTGACAGGCATCAGAAGGAAGCCCGCATCCGTATGCTGGAGGATCTGGAAAAGAACCTTGACGGCTATCAGGGCAGCGTAAAGCAGGTGCTCACTCAGGCCAAGCGGGGCGCTCTGCGGGGCATTCACGGCACCTTGTCACAGCTCATTACCGTTTCCGGCGACTATGCCGTTGCCATCGAAACCGCCTTGGGCACCGCCATTCAGAATATCGTGACGGATTCCGAAGCCGATGCCAAACGGGCCATCAATTACCTGAAGGATAACCGGGCAGGCCGCGCCACCTTCCTGCCTCTCTCCTCCGTTTCGGCCCGCCCCTTTACCGAAAAGGGGCTGGAGCAATGCAGCGGCTTTGTGGATATGGCAGACCGTCTGCTGGATTATGATGCCAAATACGACCAAATCATCGCTTCCCTGCTTGGCAGAACCGCCGTGGTGGAAACCATTGATGACGGCATTGCCATGGCCAGGAAATACGGCTACCGCTTCAAAATCGTGACCCTTGACGGTCAGGTCATGAACGCCGGCGGCTCCATGACCGGCGGCTCCCGGGGGCAGAATGTGGGCTTTTTAAGCCGCATGAATGAGATTGAAGCATTACGCGAGGAAGTTGCCAAGGCAACCGATTCCTTCAATAAAAAGCAAAAAGAATTTGATACCGTGAATGCCGATTTAAACGGCGTTGCCGCGGAGTTGGACAGCGTAAAGGCCGAGCTTGCCAAGGCGCAGGAGGATATTATCCGCAAGGAAAACGACCTGGCTTTGATTGAAAGCCGCTATGCCTCCGCCGCCGGCAACCTCAAGGAAATGGCCGATGAAAAACAGCGCTCCGTAACCAGAATTCAGAATCTTACCGCGGATATGGACCGTATCAACGGTCAAATCGGTGTAATTGACGGCGAAATCGAGGCTCTCACCGCCGAGCTGACAAAACTGGATGAGGCCAGAGGCGATTTGCTTGCCAAGCGTGAGGAAAGCGCAAAGCTGCAAAACGAAATCAATCTGACCGTGGTGGAAAAGACCAAGGAGATTGAGGCAAGACGCACCCTGATTGAGGATCTGAACCGCCGCCGTGCCCTGCAGGGCACCCGTATGGAGGAGCTGGATGCCGAAATCGAACAGATTTCCGCCGCCACCGTTGCCATCCGCGACAAAATCTCCCACATGGAGGATTTGGTAAAAACCCTGCGTGAAAAAGCGGATTCCTCACGGGATGCCGTAACCGATCTGGTAGATGCCCGCACAGCCAAGGAGGCGGAAAACACCGCCCTGCGCGCCAAGGAACGCACCTTTGCCGACACCAAGGAAAAACTCAGCGGCGAGCTGGCCCGTCTGGAAGAGCGCCGCGACACCATGAAAAAGGAACTGGATTCGGCGCAGAACAAGCTGTATGAAGAATATCAACTCACTCTGCGTGAGGCACAGGATATGAACATTGTGCTGGAGGATATTCCCCAATGCCAGCGCACCCTGCAGGAGCTGCGCAACAAAATCCGCGCTTTGGGCAGCGTGAATGTGGATGCCGTTGACGAATACCGCGAGGTATCCGAACGCTATGAATTCCTGAGCGGACAGTTGAAGGATGTGGAAAGCTCCAA
>JAZRWZ010000110.1:0-4251 GCA_045599985.1 Acutalibacteraceae bacterium
CCGCCGGAAAGCTGATGGGGGTAGGCATCGGCTTTGTCGGCCAGACCCACACGGGTCAAAAGCTCCATGGCCTTTTGCTCTGCCTGCTCCTTGGTCATCTTTTTGCGGTCAACGGGGGCCAGCATAATGTTCTTTTTCACCGTGAGGTGAGAGAACAGATTGAACTGCTGGAATACCATGCCGATTTTTTCGCGGGTTTTGTCGATATCCAGTTTTTTGTCGGAGATTTCGTCACCGTCCGCAATAATGGTGCCGGCTGTGGAATTCTCCAGACGGTTGATGCAGCGTAAAAGGGTGGATTTACCGCCGCCGGAGGGGCCGATGATGCAAACCACTTCGCCCTCCTCAATGTCGAGGTCAACGCCCTTTAACACTTCTAATTTTCCAAAGCTCTTATAGAGCCCTTTTATGCTCACTTTTTTTGCCATAATTCAACTTCTTCTCTATTATTTTGGAGATTACCATAAGTATGGAAATGATGACCAGATAGTAAATGGCAACGGTGATGTAGGTGGGGAAGAATTCGTAGGTGCTGCCCACATACACCTTAGCCTGATTCACAACATCGCTCAAGCCGATAACGGAGAGGATGGAGGAATCCTTAACCGTGATGATAAACTGGTTGACCAGTGAAGGGATACAGATTTTAAAAGCCTGTGGAAGCACAACCTTCAGCATGGTTTTGCCCTTGCTCATGCCCAAGCTGCGGGCCGCTTCAATCTGACCGTAGCTGACCGCTTCCACACCGCCGCGGAAAATCTCTGCCATATAGGCACCGGCATTGAGTGCCAGCGTAATCAGGCCGGCGGTGAAGGGGTCAATGCGGAAATCGGGCTTCACCAGCTGAACCACCTGAGGCATGGCGAAAAACACAAGGAATGCCTGCACAATCATGGGCGTGCCGCGAATGCACCAAACATAAAATTTGGCAATGAACTTTAATACGGGGTTACGGGAGCGGACAAAGGTGCAGGTGATGATGCCCACAACAATACCGATTAATATGGAAAGCAGCGAAATCACAATGGTTGTTTTCAAGCCGCTTAACAGCATCGGAGTGGCATCCACTAAAACATTTTTGAAATTCAAAATCAATCACTCTTATCTGCAAAATATGTTGTTGAGGGTTCGGGAGAAAAGCGGTTCCCGTGAATGCATTGTAAGAAAAAAGCGATGTTTAACTGATGCTTTAGCACTTTGCCGAAAGTTAAACATCGCTTTATACCTTATTTATGAAAATGCGATTTACGGGAAACGAATGCCTTCATACCCGATAATAGCATAATCGGGTTATGCGGTGTAACCGTAGTTGGCAAGGATTTCGTCGTATTTGCCGCTGGCTTTGATGCTGGCAAGGCCGGCGTTGAACATCTCAATCAGCTCGGCGTTGGCACCCTTCTTTACGGCGAAGCCGTAAGCGCTGGGGTTGATAACGTTGCCCACGGTCTTCAGAGCAACACCCTGGCTCTTGATGGCCCAGGCGGCTACGGAGTAATCCTCGAAGCAGGCATCGGCGTTACCGGTGATAACAGCCTGATACATGGTGGGAGAATCCTCAAAGTAGGAAATCTCGAAGCCGTATTTGTCCTTGATGCTCTCGGCGTACTCGGTGCTTACAGTGCCCTTCTTGGCGGCGATTTTCTTGCCGGCAAGGTCAGCCTCGGCATTGATGGCGGTGTTACCGGCTGCAACAACCATGATGGAGCCGTCATCAAAGTAACCGTCGGAGAAATCAAAGGTTTCTTTTCTCTTGTCATTGATGGTCATGCCGGCGATCATGGCATCGGCCTGACCGGCCTGAACGGCGCCCATGGCGGCGTCAAAGCCTTCATTGTGCATCTCATAGGTGAAGCCCTGATCTTCGGCAACAGCGGCAAGGATGTCCATATCCACACCGATGTATTTGCCGCCCTCAAGGAACTCGAAGGGAGCAAAGGAGTTGTCGGAGTAAATTACATAAGTTTTCTGTGCATCAGCGGGTTTGTCGGTTTCGTTCCCGGCGCCGCAGCCTGCGAAGCAAAGAGCGAACATGAGAACTGCCATAAGAATTGCTAAGAACTTTTTCATTGTGGTACCTCCCAAAAAAATAATGATATTATATTACATTAGGATTCCTGTTTTGTCAATCCTTTTTGCAATAACCCGAACGGGGCGGAATTCTGCCGTATGGACGAAATCGGAACGGCTTATTCCTCTTGGTTTTCGGGAATATCCTCCGCTGGCTGCGGCTGCGATTCGTCTGCCGGGGTTACGGAATCCTCATCAGGGGATTCGTTTGGTGTGTCTTCAAAAGCAATCACTTCCATGTCCTCCGCTTCACTGTCAAAGGCGGGAGGAGCGGGAACAAACACCTGCTCTTTGGCCCTGCGGCGGCGAATCAGAAGGGATACAGCCGCCAGAATCAGCAGGGTGATGAAGGATACACCGATACCGGCATACAGGCCCCTGGGTGTGAATTTGAATTCAATGTTGTAGGTGCCGGGCTCGGTGCGGATGCAGAGCAGGCCGTCACCCAAAGCAATCAAATCCTTTTGGGCAACCTTTTTGCCGTTCAAAGTGACCGCCCAGCCCTCATCATAGGGGATGGAGGTGTAGATGAGAGAGCCCTTGGGCACGGTTACGGTGCCCTGAATACGGGTGTCGGAGAAGGACGTAATTTTCATGGGGTTGCGGCACAGAGCCGTGTAGCCTTTTTTCAGAACGGCATCGTCCACGGTGTAGGGCAGAAGCTGCATGCTGCCGTAATCGGTGCTTTCATCCAGCGTAATCACCACGGAGACGGTATCCTCGGGCTTCACAATGCCCAAATCGTAAACATAAGGGTCATCGGTGTTCTGTATCACGCTGCCGCTCTCACGGCGGATCTCAATGGATTCAAAAGCGGAGGATTTCACATAGAGGTAGCAGTGCTTTTCCTCATCGGTGGTGAGCATAAAGGTGACCTCGCCCTCCTCGCCGTGGGTGGGCTTGTCAAGGTAGATTTCGCCGCCCGCCAGACCGCTTGTGATTTCCTCAATGTTGTAGTAGCTGATGTTGCTGATATCCATTCTGCCGTACACATCGGCGGCACCGCTTGCCAGCTCAAACCACTGGGACTGCACGGCAAAGGGGTTGTCCCCCTCGGTGTACCAGTCGGTGATATCGCTCTTCACGCAGAAGCCCAGAGGCAGATAATAAAGGTTTTCGTTGACGGTGAATTTGCCTTTGCTGTTTTTCTCGAGGTAGTAGTCATCCTCGACCTTCACCTTGTCATCGTTGTTCACGATATATTTTAATGCGTGCATCATGTTGTAGACGGGTGTTTGCAGGTGGTAGGTGTAGCTGTCCACATTGTTGCCCGCAAGGCCAAGGCTTTTTTCAAGCTTGGAAAGGGATTCGTAGGCCATGGAGGTGAAGGTGGAAATGCCGTTGTAGTTGAACCACGCCGGGTCCATACGGGCACGGTTGTAGGTCAATTCCATGCGGTCAAAGGCCTCGGTATCCTCTTCCAGAATAGTATTCTTAACAGATACAAAATCCCGGTAATCCCCGGCATAGTTGGCCTTGGGCTGGTCAATGTCGTAGTGGCTGGTGTCGGCACACACGGTTTCGCCTATGATGCAGCAGAGCAGCAGCACGGCCACGGCGCTCTGGTCGCCCTTGGTGTTGCGGGCGGAAACGAGCACAAGGGTGAATGCCACAATAAACACGGCGCTGAGAATCACGGTGAGGTCTTCCACGTTTTTGGAGCCAAGCTCCTGCACGAAGATGACGAAGAACAGAACCGCGACCCCGGTGCCCAGAATCTGCCGCCCCGTGAATTCACGAATCCGGATAAAGGCCTTAAAGGCCATGGTAATCAGGATGAAGCAATACATGAAGGAGAAGCGGTAGGGCAAATCGCTGGGGTAGTGGAAGCCGTGCCAGATGAAATTCAATACATTATAATTAAAGCTTGCGTACAGAATCGCCAGCAGGGAAACATTGGCGATTTTTTCCCGGGCGGGAACGGAGCGGGTAAACAGATACAAGGGAACCAGCATGACGGATACCGTGCCGCAGAACACATTGGGCAGCACATCGTCACCGCTGGAGCGGATGGTAGGCTCAAGGGAGGGCAGGTGGTTGGCAAGAAAATCGAAGGCGGTGAAATAGGAGTTCCACTCGGAGGGGAAGGTGTCGGAGGTGGCGTAGCTGGTTTTGAGCACAAAGTAGACAGGCAAAAGGGCAAAGGCCGCCAGAGCGCCCGCCGCCAGACTGCTGCCCGCAAAG
>JAZRWZ010000111.1:0-11732 GCA_045599985.1 Acutalibacteraceae bacterium
CAATATGGAAATCCAGCAGACCTGCCGCGCTGTCATAAAAACGGTTGTAGCCGAATTTGGACTGTGCGGCATTCTTATCGTTATTATAGATGTACTTCTTCGTGCCGATGGAATCATACCCCAGCTTGTAAAGGCCCTTGATGGACATATCCTTGGGCAAATCGCCGGAGGAGGTGCGTGCCGTGCTCTGCGGCCCGGTAGAGGCCTCGGTGGATTTGTCGGCGTTCCCCTTGGTTGTGCCTTTGTTGTTTTTATCGGTTACGGACTCCGTTTCGGTGGCCGCGGTGGTTTTGGCGGTGGTCTCCTGCTCCCGGGGGGAATCGGCCTCAGGGGAATAACTGGACATCTGCCACTCGGTTTTTGCGGCCTTGGTGGTGGCTGCTTCGGTTACGGTTTCAATAATATCCTTCACCGTTTCCGAAACCGATGTTGTGCCGGAGGGCTCCGCCTCGGTCTCGGTAACACCCACGGTGGGCACATCCAGCGTGGGCACGTGGGAGGTGCGCAGACGGCTCACGGCAAAGGCGCTTCCTCCCACCGCAACAGCGGCGGCAACGGTAATGGCCAAAGCTCTTTTATCCATTCTCTTTCCTTCTTTCCTTATCTGTTCCCGACGGAACAGCGCATTGATACAGAGTAAATGATACTCTACATCTGCAAAAAAATCAATATAAAATCAATTGACATCCCCGGTGCATTTGGTATAATTCAAGCAAGAATACGCAAAACCGATCATCCCAATCACGAAACGGAGGATTATATATGTACAGAATCGGAGAGGAAGAAATCAATGCGGTTGCCCGCGTCATCCGTTCGGGCAATATGTTCAAAATAAACGACGGTCTGCAGGAGGTGCGCCATTTTGAGGAGGAGCTGAAGGAGAAATTCGGCACGGAGAACGCCATTCTCATGACCTCCGGCAAGGCCGCCCTCATCTCCGCCCTTGTGGGGCTGGGAATCGGCCCCGGGGATCAGGTTATCGTGCCCGCCTACACCTACATTGCAACGGCCATTGCGGTTACTGCCGTGGGTGCCGTGCCCGTCATAGCCGAGGCAGACGACACACTCACCATTGACCCCGCCGATGTTGAACGGAAGATTACGCCCCACACAAAGGCCATCATTCCGGTGCATATTCAGGGCTTCCCCTGCAATCTGGATGCCATCTGTGAAATCGCAAAGAAGCACGGCATTGCCGTGGTGGAGGATGCCTGCCAGTCGGTGGGCGGTTCCTATCACGGCAGGCGGCTGGGCACCGTGGGCCAAGCGGGAGCCCTCAGCTTTAATCAGTTCAAGGTAATCAGCGCCGGCGAGGCGGGAGCCCTCATGACAAACAGTGCCACCCTTTTCAACCGTGCGCTCATTTATCACGACAGCAGTGCCATTGCCTATTTCGGCAATCAGCTTGAGGGCAATGCCGAGGAGCAGTTCTGCGGCTCGGAGTTCCGTTCCAACGAAATCACCGCCGCCATTCTGCGCGAGCAGCTGAAGCGCCTTGACGGCATTATTGAGGATTTGCGCCGAAACCGCAAAAAAATCATGGACGGCCTGCGGGATATCTACACATTTATCCCCTCAAATGACGATGAGGGTGACTGCGGCACAACGGTGGCCTTCCGTTTTGAGGATGAGGAAACCACACGCCGTTTTGAAAAGGCCTCCCCCCTGTGGCTCTGCGTTCCCTTTGACACGGGCAAGCACATTTACAGCAACTGGACGGCAATCATGAATAAAAAGGGCGCCTTCCACGAGGGAATGGACCCCTTTAAGATGGAAGCCAACCGCGGCCTTGTGCCGGATTACCGTGAGGATATGTGCCCGAGAACCCTTGACCTGCTTCGCACAACGGCATACCTTTCCGTTTCCCCCGACTGGAGCGACGAAGAAATTGCGGATATCATCGGCAAATTCAGAGATTTGCGTGAAAAGTTTTAAAGGAGAATGAGCATGGAATTTTTATGCGGCGCATCACGGGAAGTCATAACCCCTCCCATCGGCACGCTTTTGTACGGATATGCCCCCGATGTGGTAAGCGAATCGGTGCACGATGACCTTACCGCAACGGCTGTTGCCGTTAGCAGCGGCGCACAGACTGCTCTGCTGATTTCCCTCACTTTGGGCGATATTCAGACCGCCCTGTGCCGGGAATTGCAGGAGGCGGCGGCAAAGGCCGCAGGGGTCGATTCCTCCGATATCATCATGGCCTCCACCCACACCCATTGCGGCCCCAACACAAGCGGCATGGAGGGCTGGGGTGAAATTGACCGCCGTTATGTGGAAGATATCCTTTTGCCCGCCGTTTGCCGTTCGGCCGAAAACGCCGTAAAAAGCATGACCCGGGCGGTCATGGGCTCGGCCTGCGGCAAAAGCAGAGTGGGCGTGAACCGCAGACAGCAGCTTGAAAACGGCATCATCACCTTCGGGCAAAACCCCTGGGGCTGCTTTGACCCGAACATGACCGTGCTCTCCTTCCGCCGTGAGGATACCGGGGAGAGCATCATCAACCTTGTGCATTACGGCTGCCACGGCACCGCCTGCGGCAAGGCAGTTGAAATCACCCGCGACTGGTCGGGTATGATGCTTGACCGCATGGAAAAGCTCACCGGCACCATGAGCGTGTTTTTCAACGGTGCCATCGGCGATGTGGGCCCCCGTCTCACAAACGGCGAAACCGTGGGGAATATCACCTATGTGGAGGAGCTGGGCTCGGCAGCGGCCATGGATGCCATGGAAATACTGCGGCAAATCAAATCCTTCCATGTGCCCGAAATCAAGCTGCACAAGGGCACCGTTCACCTGCCCTACAAGAAGTTCCCGTCCCTTGCGGCGGTTCAGACCCGCATTTCGGAGATAAAAGAACCCGAAAAACTCATAAACATTGAGCGGCTCGAATACGGATATTATAAGAGTGTGGAGAAGCTGCTTCTCTCGGGCGTAACCCAGCCGGAGGGCGAATTCTCCTACCCCCAGACCGTGGTCGAAATCGGGGATTCCGTTTTTATCCCCTTCCCCTTTGAGCATTTTTCCGAAATCTCCATGCGTTTGCGGGAATACTCCGGCTTTCAGAATACCCTCACCCTTTCCTGCACCAACGGCTACAACGGCTATCTGCCCACGGAATCCGAGCTTTGCCGGGGCGGCTACGAGGTGGGCGTGTTCCGCTTTGCCTCGGCCTACAGCCTCGCAGACAACACCGACCGGAACATCATCGCCGAAAATCTCAGAATCCTGAGAGAGAATTGAATAAATCACAACATCGGCTTTTACCGATAGCCCAAAAGACTGCAGTCACGGCTGCGGTCTTTTTTGTATACTTTCACAAAATAATAATACCGTGACGGACTTGACTCAAAGAAATAAAACGAATAAAATTCTTTCGTATGCAATAAATGAACGAAACGGAGAACCTCAATGAAAACGGTATTTGGTTATCTCAAACAGTACCTGGGCAGAATGGGAATCGGGTTTTCCATAAAGGTGGCGGGTACCGTTTCCGAGCTGATGCTGCCATATATTCTCAGCTACATCTTAAAGGATGTCATCACACGCTCCGCAAAGGATATTGTGCTGTGGGGCTGCCTTATGATTCTTTGCTCGGCCCTTGCCTGCGTTTTCAACATCACGGCAAACCGCATGGCATCAAAGGTATCCAGAAATTTTGCCGAGCACCTCAGAAAAGACCTGTTCTTTTCCACCCTGAAGCTTTCCGCATCCCAAACGGATGCGTTCACCATTCCCTCCCTTGAATCCAGAATCACTACGGATACCTACAATGTTCACGGCTTTGTCAACATGATGCAGCGTCTGGGTGTCCGTGCCCCGATTCTTCTTATCGGCGGCATTGCCATAACGCTGTTTATGGACGCCCGTCTTGCCCTTGTGATGATTGCCATGCTTCCCCTTGTTTTCGGCGTGGTGTTTTTCATCCGTATGAAGGGCATTCCCCTCTACACAACGGTTCAGAAATCCACCGATAAAATGGTTGGGGTCGTGCGTGAGGATATGCAGGGCATCCGGGTCATAAAGGCCCTTTCCAAAACCGCCTATGAGCACCGCCGTTTCGCCGGGGTCAATCAGGCACTGTCGGATGACGAGGTGCACGCGGGCATGATTATGAGCAGCATCAACCCCCTGATGAATATCTTCATGAATCTGGGCAGCGTGGCCGTTATCGTGCTGGGCGGAGTGTATGTGACAAAGGGCGTTTCCCGCCCCGAAACCATCATCGCCTTTATGCAGTATTTCACCCAGATTTCCATGGCACTTATGTCCGTGACCCGAATGTTTGTGATGTATACCAAGTGCGCCGCCTCCGCCAACAGAATTGAGGAGGTTCTGCTGGCCGGGGAGGATATTCCCGTGCTGTCCAAGGCGGATTACCCCGATATTGAAACCGATGCCCACATTAAATTCGACCATGTGGTTTTCTCCTACAACGGCAAAAGAAATAATCTTGACGATGTGGATTTTTCCGTCCGCAAGGGCGGGCACATCGGCATTATCGGCTCAACGGGCTCCGGCAAATCCACCGTCATCAAGCTGCTTCTCCGCTTTTATGAGCCCACCGCCGGGGGCATATACATAAACGGCGAAAACATAAGAACCATTGAGAAAGAACGCCTTTACGGGATGTTCGGCTCGGCACTTCAGCAGGATTTTCTGTATGCCGAAACGGTGGAGGAAAATATCCGCTTCGGGCGAAATGTTGACGAAGAGGCGGTTCACCGGGCGGCAAAAATCGCCCAGGCGGACGGATTCATCACGGATTTTGCCGAGGGGTACGCCCATGAGCTTTCCCCCCACGGCACCAACATTTCGGGAGGGCAGAAGCAGCGTGTGCTGATTTCGCGGGCCCTTGCCGCCGGGCCCGATATTCTGATTCTTGACGACAGCTCATCGGCCCTCGATTACAGAACCGATGCCGCCCTGCGCCATGACCTTGCGGAGAATCTGCAGGATACAACGGTGATTACCGTTGCACAACGGGTCAGCTCCGTGAAGGACTGCGACCTGATTATTGTGATGGATTACGGCAGAATCATCGGCATGGGCAGCCACGAAGCGCTGATGGAAACCTGCGAAGAATACCGTGAAATCAGCGATTCACAGATGGGGGGTGCTTTTGTTGAGTAAACCCAAAGAAAACAAAAAGGATACCAAAAGCATCTTTCTGCGCCTGTGCGGCTATGTGTTGAACTACTGGTACATTTTCATCCCCGCTGTGATTTTCACCCTGCTTTCCAACCAGTTCCCCCTGCTGGGGCCGAAATATTCCGGCGATGCCATTGATGCTTTGGCCGGGCAGAACGGCGTGGATTTTGCCGTTGTGAAAAACAGCACAATCAAAATGCTTGTTTGCTATGTGCTTTCCGCGGCCATCTCCTACATCCTTGCCGTGCTGATGCTCCGCATGAGCCAGAAAATCGTGTGCACCATGAGAAAGCAGCTTTTTGAAAAGCTGACTTCCCTTCCCGTCGGGTATTTTGATAAGCACCCCACCGGCGACATCGTCAGCCATATCTCCTACGATATTGATACCATCAACGCCTCCCTTTCCAACGACCTTCTGCAAATCATGACAAGCATCTACACCGTTCTCGGCTCCGTGGTTTTCATGTGGAGAATTTCCAAGCCGCTGCTGCTTGTGTTTGCGGTGACCGTGCCCATTGCGGTTCTGTTTACCCGTTACCGTTCAAAGCACATCCGTCCCCTCTTCCACACCCGCTCCAAAAAGCTGGGTGAATTGAACGGCTACGCCGAGGAGATGCTGTCCGGCTGCCGCACCATACAGGCCTACCACCGGGAGGAGGAAATCAGCCGCCGCTTCAACGAGCGGAACACGGATTCCATGAACGCCTACTACAAGGCGGATTATTACGGCTGCACCATGGGCCCCACCGTCAACTTCATCAATAATCTTTCCATTTCCCTTGTCATGATTATGGGCGGCATACTTTACATGATGTCACAGAACAGCACCGTAAAGGCCGGTTCCCTTTTCTTCATAACGCTGGGCGGCATTGCCCAGTTTGTGCAGTATTCAAGAAAGTTTGCGGGGCCCATCAATGAATTTGCCAATATCCTCAGTGAGCTTCAATCGGCTTTTTCGGCGGCAGACAGAGTATTCCGCATTCTTGACGAAAACCCCGAAAAGGCTGATGGCGACAGCGCCGCCGCGCTTAAGGATATTGACGGCGAGGTGGTGTTTGACAATGTATCCTTCGGCTACACCCCCGAAAAAACCATTCTCAAAAACATATCCTTTACCGCCAGCCCCGGCGAAACCGTGGCCTTTGTGGGGCCGACGGGGGCGGGCAAAACAACGCTTATCAACCTTTTGATGAGATTCTACGACCCCGATGAGGGCACCGTCACCGTGGACGGCAAGGAATGCCGTGACATCACCCGGGAATCCCTGAGAAAGGCCTACACCATGGTGCTTCAGGACACCTGGCTTTTCGGCGGCACGGTATTCAGCAACATCGCCTACGGGCGTGAGGGCGCAACCATGGAAATGGTGAAGGCGGCGGCAAAGGCGGCAAGGGTTGACCGGTTTATTGACAGCCTGCCCGACGGCTACGACACCGTGCTCACCGATGAGGGCGTGAACATCTCCAAGGGTCAGCGGCAGCTTATCACCATTGCCAGAGCCATGCTGTCGGATTCCAGAATGCTGATTCTGGACGAGGCAACATCAAATGTCGATTCCCGCACGGAAATCAAGATTCAGGAAGCCATGGCGGAGCTGATGAAGGGGCGGACCTGCTTTGTGATTGCCCACCGGCTCTCCACCATTCAGAATGCCGACAGAATCTATGTGATTCAGGACGGGCGGATTACCGAATCGGGCAGTCACGGCGAACTGCTGGAGCAGGGCGGTTTTTACAGCTCGCTCTACAATTCTCAATTCAGTTAAACCGAAAAATCCGGAATCATTCCCTGCCTGCTTCCGAAAAAAGCGTAATAACGAGAAAAGCCTGCCGTCCGCAAAGAACAGCAGGCTTGTTTTAACTCGCATATAAAAAACAACCTCTGTAATGACCGTTTGGTATCATGACAGAGGTTATTGCTTTTGGTGGAGATGGCGGTAATCGAAACCGCGTCCGAAAAACCCTCCTCGGGACTTTCTACGAGCGTATCCTGTCTTTTAGGATTCCCCCCGAACGGCGCCGGCAGTCAGGCTCCGTCCCTCGGTAGCCGCGTTATGCATGACAGGTTACGGGGCACTCCCCTGTTCACGTTCACTGCTGAGTGACGCCCTCATCCGGGCCGCAGTACTCCCGGTGAAGACGGCTGCTTTAGTTAAGCAGCAAGAGCAACTGTATTGTTGTCGTTTAATTTAAAAAAGTTGAAGCTTTTATAGCGGTGCCTCGCCGCTGCTCGCTTATCCGGATTCAGACTCCCCGTCGAAATCCTTTCATCCCCATATCAGTGAATCTTTATGCTTCGCTCAATTTTGCGGTCCGACTCCTTGCGGGCGGCATCGTCGCGCTTGTCATAAAGCTTCTTACCTTTACAAAGCCCGATTTCCAGTTTTGCCCTGCCGTTTTTGAAATAAACGCTCAGGGGCACTATGGCAAGGCCCTGCTGCTTCACCTGACCGAACAGGCGGTTGATTTCGCGTTTGTGCATCAGCAGCCGGCGCACCCGAACCGGGTCACGGTTAAAGATGTTGCCCTGCTCATAAGGGCTGATGTGCATGCCGTTGACGAATATTTCGCCATCCTTCACGGCACACCAGGAATCCTTCAGGTTGATTTTTCCCTGTCGGATTGATTTGACCTCGGTGCCGAACAGTTCAATGCCGGCCTCAAACTTTTCCAGCACGAAATAGTCGTGATAGGCCTTTTTGTTCTGTGCCACCGGTTTCATCGGTGTTTGCTTATCCATGAACTTACCTCATATACCGCGGTGCCGCACAGCATTTTTCCGCTGCTTCCACGGTTTACAGACATGGTATCATACAATTATCAACAAACCGTGAACGGTTTCGGAAATTTCCTGATAATTTCTTCCGTAATTGCACTATCAGTAACTCTTGGGTTTGGTACCGGTACCGGCAGCGCGGCGTTTATTGTAGGAGCGGCGATTCTTCTCGGCCGCCTGCTCCATGCGCTTCTTTCTGTCCTCCGCCGCTTTTTTGGCTTTCACATTGCAAAGCGGTTTGGTGGCGTTCTTTTTGGGCTTCGGCTTTTTGGCCTCCTCCCGCAGCTCGGGATTCTCCTTGAAAAGCACAATGGTGCCGCCGATTAACTGCACCACCTCGCTGCCCGTGGCGGCGGCCAAAGCATCGGCCGTTTCACGGGGAGATTCGGGGGCGCTCTCCAGCAGAATCTTCAGTTTAATCAGTTCACGCTTGCGCAGGGCATCGGCGGTCTGTGCCACCAAAGCATCGGATATGCCGCCCTTGCCGATTTGAAAAAGGGCATCCAGACCGTTGGCCTGTGCTCGCAGAGCCGCCCGTTCCTTACTTGTCACAGTACATTCCTCCCAAAATTCCTGCCAACTCACGGGAGGCCTTGCCTCTGTGGCTGATGGCATCCTTTTGCTCGGCGGTCAGCTGCGCCATGGTCAGCTTGCCCTCATACTCCTCGGGGAAAAACAGAGGGTCATAGCCGAAGCCGCCGTCACCGATGAGCGTGTGGCCGATTTTGCCGCGGCACTCACCGCGCACGGTAATCTTACGGCCATCGGGGAACACACAGCAGATGCAGCTCACATAAGCGGCACCCCTCTGCTCCTCGGGCACACCCTCCAGAGCTTTGAGCAGCTTGTCATTATTGGCATCGTCGTTGCCGTGCTCACCCGAATAACGGGCGGAATATACACCGGGGGCGCCGTCCAGATAGTCCACCGCCAGGCCGGAATCATCGGCCACGCAGGGCATACCGCTTTCACGGCAGCCGCTTTCGGCTTTAATGAATGCGTTTTCTTCAAAGGTCGTGCCCGTTTCCTCCGCATCGGTCAGTTCAATGCCGACCTCCTCCGCCAGCAGCACACGAATGCCCAGAGGATTCAGGATGCGGGAAAGCTCGTCACGCTTTTTAATATTATGGGATGCGATAATATAGTCCATACAGAATTAATCCTCGTTTTTCTCTTCTTCCGTAAACAGTGCCTCGGCAAAATCGGCAGGGTTAAAGGGACGCAAATCATCCATACCCTCGCCAACGCCGATGAATTTCACGGGAATCTTCAGCTCATTGCGGATGGCCAGCACAACGCCGCCCTTGGCGGTGCCGTCAAGCTTGGTAAGGATAATACCCGTCAGCTCGCAGATGTTGCCGAACTCCTTGGCCTGACTGATGGCATTCTGACCGGTGGTGGCATCCAGAACCAACAGAATTTCGGTGTCGGCATAGGGCAGCTCACGGTCAATTACCCTGTATATTTTGGAGAGCTCCTCCATCAGGTTCTTCTTGTTGTGAAGGCGGCCTGCGGTGTCGCAAATCACCACATCGGCATTTCTTGCCTTGGCGGCGGTGATGGTATCATACACCACGGCAGCAGGGTCTGCGCCCTCCTTGTGCTTGACCATATCCACACCGGCACGGTCAGCCCAGATCTGAAGCTGGTCAATGGCGGCGGCGCGGAAGGTATCGGCTGCGCCGAGAATAACCTTTTTGCCCTCGCCCTTAAAATAGGCTGCCATTTTTCCGATGGAGGTGGTTTTGCCCACGCCGTTTACGCCGATAACCAGCAGCACCGAGGGGATGGTAACCAAATCCATTTCCTCCCCGCCGGAAAGCTTGGCGGCCACAATACGCTGAATCTCTTTTTTTACATCATTTACACGGTGGAGTTTTTTCTCCCAGACGGCATCCTTCAGCTCGGCCACGATTTCCTCGGCCGTGGTGATGCCCACATCGCCCATAACAAGGATTTCTTCCAAATCCTCATAAAACTCGTCATCCACTTCGTTTTTGCCGTAAAGGGCGGAGTTGATGGCGCCGGACATACTGTCACGGGTCTTCTTGAGTCCCTGACTCAGGTGTTTAAAAAGTCCCATTTTTATCCCTCAACATTTTTCATAATATCTTCGATGGTGGTGCGCATGGTGCTGTCATTAGCCCTTTTTTCGGCCACCTTATTTACGGCATGCAGCACCGTGGTATGGTCACGGCCGCCGAATTCCTTACCGATTTCGGTAGTGGAAAGGTTGGTCATATCGCGCACGATGTACATGGCAATCTGCCGTGCCTCCGCCGTGCGGGCATCCCGCTTTTTACCGCGCAGATCCTCGGCAAGCACACCGTGGGTGCGGGCAGTTTCGCTGATGATTTTTTCCACCTTAACGGGAATGGGCGTTCCGCTGCTCAGGATATCACGAAGGGCTTCCTCGGCGGTCTCAAGAGTGATGGCTGCCCCCTGAATGGTGACAAAGGCCTTTATTCTTTTGACAACGCCCTCAATCTGGCGCACATTGTTTTTGATGTTATCGGCAATAAACTGCACCACGGGGTTGGGCAGTTCAAAATCCAGTGCCTGAGCCTTGCGGTGAATGATGGCTATGCGGGTTTCCAGATCGGGGGGCTGAATATCCGCAAGCAGACCCCACTCGAAGCGGGTGCGCAAACGCTCATCCAGTATTGTCATATCCTTGGGCGGGCGGTCGGAGGTCAGCACAATCTGACGGTGCTCACCGATAAGGGTATCAAAGGTATGGAAGAACTCCTCCTGAGTGGATTCCTTACCGCTGATAAACTGGATATCATCCACCAGCAGCACATCCGCTTTTCTGTATTTCTCGCGGATGGCGTCCATCTGATGCTCACGGATACCGGCGATTATGAGGTTCACAAAATCCTCGCCCCGGGTATAGATGATGTTGGCGTTGGGATTCTTTTTGAGAACTTCATCGCCGATGGCACGAAGCAGATGGGTTTTGCCCAGGCCGGAGCTGCCATAGATAAACAGAGGATTGTAGTTGGAGGAAATGCCGGGTTTTTCGGCCACGGCTTTGGCTGCGGCGTGAGCAAACCGGTTGGAGTGCCCCACCACAAAGGTGTCAAAGGTATTTTCCTCCTCATCCTCACCCTCCTGGGCGTCGGACGCAGATTCCTCGGCGGCGCTGACAAACGCCACCTCAACTTCCAGACCGGTAACGGTCAGAAAAGCCTCTTTAATAAGGGGCAAAAACTTCTGTTCCACAATTTTGGCACGGAAATCGTCGATAATAAGCACGGCGGTGATTCCGTCAAAACTGAGTATGTTGATGTTTTTTATCCACACATTGAAGATGACTTCAACCAGATTTTTTCTGATTTCTTCGCGGACCAATGTCCACAATTCATTGGCTGATTCCATACTGTTCACTCTTTCTTAAGGCACACTATCCGAATTGTAACGATACCCGAGTATTTTAGCACAAACGCCCCTTTTTTTCAACCGCTCGGTATTGTGGGCAACCCGATTTATGCCCACACTATGTAGACTTTGCCCGGGCAAAAGGGGTGCAATCCGATGTGGTTCCGGCGGCATATTTTTGCCGGTATCTCATGAAAAGCATTCGGATTGCCGCACCCGGGCTGCCGTCTTTTGCCTTCCCCGGCCGCCGCTTTTCCCCTGTTTTCTTCCTTATTATACATTTCGCTTGACAATCGGTTTTGCCTGTGTTATGATGTTGCCGCATTTGAATATGGGTAAAGGCTGTGAAGAGAAGGAGTAAATACCGAATCTGCCTATAGAGAGAAGCGGGCGGTGGAAGCGCTTCGGTAAGGCGGTATTGAAGT
>JAZRWZ010000112.1:0-8331 GCA_045599985.1 Acutalibacteraceae bacterium
GATTCCTCAATGCGGCTGCCGTACAGCCGATTCAAAAAAACGCTAATGCTGCGGTGCTTCCCTTTTGCCATGGGCGGAAGGGAAGCGCTTTTTTGCTTTAATAGGCGATTTTCACGCATATTCGGGCGTTTTTTGCCTTGAAATACCTTGCCGGATTCATGCCCGGCTCCCTGCGGCATATAATAGGGAGAAAACCGTGAAAGGGAGGGTAATACATGAATTGCTGTGTAACGGAGCTGCGGTGCAAAGAGGTGATAGACCGCTGCACGGGCAACCGGATAGGCCCCGTGTGCGATGTGGAGGTGGATGTGGCCTCCGGCAGGCTCACTGCCATTATTGTATACGGCAGACCCCGGTATTTCGGCCTCTTCGGCAGCCGGGAGGATATCCGGGTCTGCTGGGAGGATATTGAGGTAATCGGGGACGAAACGGTGCTGGTAAACCGCACGGAGTGCTGTGCCCCCGCGCCCCGCCGAAACCGGCATTAGGCAAAAGAAACCGACGGTGCTTCCGTGCTTTGAAAAACGGAAAAGCCGTCGGATGAAAAACGGAAAAGCCGTCGGTTTTCTATTGACACGGCAGCCATGCTTATTGTATTATTACTTAATAATGCAGAGAAATACACTGTATGATTACAGCAAAGATAAACCCTGACCGGGCTTATACCAAGCAAGGAGGAAAAACAATGGAAAAGCTTCTTTTGGGAAACGAAGCGGTTGCAAGAGGACTGTATGAAGCAGGCTGCAAAATCGTGTCCAGTTACCCCGGCACCCCCAGCACGGAGGTGACGGAATGCGCCGCCAAGTATGATGAAATGTACTGTGAATGGGCCCCCAACGAAAAGGTGGCCATGGAGGTTGCCTTCGGCGCCGCCGTGGCAGGTGCCCGTTCCTTCTGCGCCATGAAGCACGTGGGGCTGAATGTGGCTGCCGACCCTCTTTTTACCGCCTCTTACACCGGCGTGAATGCCGGAATGGTAATTTTGGTGGCCGATGACCCCGGCATGCACTCCTCTCAGAATGAGCAGGATTCCCGCCACTACGCCATGGCCTCCAAAATCATGATGCTGGAGCCTGCCGACTCCGCCGAGTGCCTGAAGTTTGCCAAACTGGCCTTTGACCTTTCCGAGCGGTTTGACACCCCCGTGCTGCTGCGCGAAACCACCCGTGTGGCCCACTCCCGCAGCGTGGCTCCCCTGAGTGAGCGCACGGAACTTGCCAACAAGGAATATGTGAAGAATCCTCAGAAATACGTGATGGCCCCCGCCAATTCCAAGGTCAAGCACGTGATTGTGGAAAAGCGCATTGAGGAGCAAATCGCCTTTGTGGAGAAAGAGGCGGTGGAGCTTGGCCTGAACACCGTGGAATACAACAGCAAAAAAATCGGCGTGATTGCCGCGGGCATCTGCTACGACTACGCCAAGGAAGCCCTGGGCGACAAGGCATCCTACCTGAAGCTGGGCTGTGTGTATCCCCTTCCCGTGCAGCTGATTCGTGATTTTGCCGCAGAGTGCGAAACCGTGTATGTGCTTGAAGAACTGGATGATTATATCGAAACTCACTGCCTCAAGCACGGCATTGCCGTCAAGGGCAAATCCGAATTCACCCTTTTGGGCGAATACTCCCAAAGCCTGATTGCCAAGGTGATTCTGGGGGAGGAAAAGCCCTGCCTGAAGGCGGAATTGGATATTCCCGCCCGTCCTCCCGTGCTTTGCGCCGGCTGCCCCCACAGAGGTCTGTTCTATTCCCTCAAAAAAATCGGTGTTACCGTTACCGGTGATATCGGCTGCTATACGCTGGGCGGCTCCAAGCCCCTCGGCATGATTGATACCGTGCTTTGCATGGGTGCCTCCGTTTCCTCCCTTCACGGGCGCAACAAGGCGGAGCCCGAAAAGGCCGACAAGTGTGTTGCGGTTATCGGTGATTCCACCTTCATTCACAGCGGTGTAACGGGCCTTATCAACATTGCCTACAACCGCAGCAATTCCGTTACCATTATTCTGGACAACTCCATTACCGGCATGACCGGTCACCAGCAGAACCCCACCACGGGTTACACCATCAAGGGCGACCCCACCGCCGCCGTCAGCCTTGAAAAGCTGTGCGGTGCCGTGGGCATAGAGAATGTGTTTGTGTGCGACCCCTACAACCTTGCCGAAACCGAGGCAACCGTGCGCAAGGCTCTGGATTGCCATGCTCCCGCCGTTGTCATCTCCCGCCGCCCCTGCGCTCTGCTCAAGTATGTGAAGCACAATCCTCCTCTCAAGGTGAACAGAGATAAGTGCAAATCCTGCAAAATGTGCATGAAGATCGGCTGCCCCGCCATCAGCATGAAGGACGGCAAGGCCGAAATCGATTTCACCCAGTGCGTGGGCTGCAATGTTTGCAGTCAGATGTGCAAATTCGGTGCCATTGAATAAGGAAGGAGAAGTGACTATGAATAAATCCGTTATGATTGTTGGCGTTGGCGGTCAGGGCACATTGCTTGCCAGCCGCATTCTGGGCAGCGCTTTGCTGCGCTGCGGCTATCAGGTGAAGCTTTCCGAGGTTCACGGAATGAGCCAGCGCGGCGGTTCCGTTGTGACCTATGTGAAATACGGTGACACCATCGCTTCCCCCATTATCGAAAAAGGCGAGGCCGACATGATTCTGGCCTTTGAGCAGCTGGAGGCCGCCCGTTGGCTCTCCTACATGAAGCCCGAGGGCAAGGTGGTTGTGAACACCCAAAAAATCGACCCCATGTCCGTGGTCATCGGGGATGCCGTTTATCCCGACGGCGTGATTGATGCCATCAAGGCAGCCGGTGCCGATGTGCTGGAGATAGATGCACTGCCCGTTGCCGAGCAGGCCGGCTCCTCCAAGGCGGTGAACGTGGTGCTTATCGGTGCCATGGCCCGCTGCACCGATATTGACAAGGCAGTCTGGCTGGAGGCCGTGAAGGAATGCGTGCCTGCCAAATTCCTGGACTTGAATGTGAAGGCATTTGAACTGGGCTACAACTACGGTATGTAATGTGACAGGGCTTGTGCCTGAAATCGGTGCAGGCCCTTTTATTATTTTGTTGAAAGAACGGTGTGGGTATGACTTTGAAAACAGAAGTGTTGTTTGTTCTGATATCCGCCTTTGCCCTCTGCTACGGCTGGGGCATGCGCGGCTTGCTGATAGGCGGCGAAAGGGGCGCCATGCTGCCCGGTGCCATGATGGGCATGCTGGTGGCGTGGTTCAGCGGCTCCGATGTGATTCGTGAGAACTGGTGGTTCCTTGCCGCAGCGGGCCTGATGGGCATGACCTTCGGCGGCACGGAGCCCTACGGCGAAACCATCGGTTTTGCTTTGGGGCGGGATGCCACCAGGGGCCAACGGCGCAGATGGGGCACCGTGGGCCTGATGCTCAAGGGCTCCCTTTGGTTTGCCGTGTGCGGCGGCTTTATCGCCATGGCCTTTGCCGCCATGACGGGCAGCATGTATACCATGCGGGATTGGCTCATCTTCTTTATTGCCATGCCCTTTGTGCAGCAGCTGGGCTACCGTGTATTCAACACCCCCTACAACAAGGCCCAAAAGAAATTCCCCAAAATTTTCTTCTCCGAGGAGCGCCGGGAGGAGTGGGGCAGCAATGTGGCGCTGCTTCTCGAAATCGTGGTGTTTGCCGCCCTTCGCGGGGATTCTCTCACCCTGCTTCTCTGCCTGTTCGGCTTTGTATTCGGCGGTATCGGCTGGTGGGTGGCCATCACCTTCTTCTATTATGAAAGCAGACCTATGAAAAACGGCCGCTATCTGTTCGGCTATCTGGGTAAGAACAACCTTGTAGAGGGCTGGAAAACCATGGAATTCACCTTGGGTGCCTTCGGCGGTCTGGGCATTTCCCTCGGCTTTGTTGCGGGCTTCGGCAAGGTGAAGGAATACATTGCCGTAATTGAAGCCAACGGCGGGGTGAGCAGCTCCATCGCCTCTGCGGAGCCCTATATGCCCTACATCATGCTGGCCTGCGTGGCGGGCTCCGTGCTTGTGAATGTGGTTGCCGCCATTCTGGATGCCAGGGATAAACCCTATAACAGCTATGTGTGCGATGTTATCGAGCGTCTGTTCTATAACACGATTCCCCTCTGCCTTGTCATGCTGGGCTCCGTCACCGCCGCAAGGCTGATGACCTTCTTCATGCTGGTGTATGCCTTCACCATCAAATGCGCCTTTGAGCGCTTTGCCAAATTCAAAGGTGCCATTGTGTGGCAGGTGCTGCTGGTTCTGGGCGCTGTGGCGGCCTTTGCCGGGGATTTCCTGCTGGGCGGCTATTCCGCATGGTGGACCTGGTTCCTCTGCGGTGCGCCCTATATGGTGCTGGATATGATATACACCTTCCGTCCCAAGGAAATCAAAAGAATCAAAGCAAATCTGGCAAAAGACAACAGCTTTGTGAATGTCTGCAATCAGCTTCGTCTGGTTGTGAACACCACATTCTGGGTAAAGATTGCGGTGCTGTACGCCGTGGGCTGGGCCCTTTTTTGTAATTAACCCTTTACTTTTGGACTTTTGAGTGGTAAAATACTAAAGTATTAAACTCGAAAAGAGGGATTGGTGTGAACTCCAGAATCAAGAACAGCAATAACGACTTTTTGTTTGAGGCTATTCTGCAGTTGGAAACGTTGGAGGAGTGCTACGATTTTTTTGAGGATTTGTGCACGATTACCGAAATCAAGAGCATTTCTCAGCGCATTGCCGTTGCCAAAATGCTTCGCGATAAAAAAGTATACAGCGAAATCGTC
Organism: Acutalibacteraceae bacterium; assembly: GCA_045599985.1. Lineage (GTDB taxonomy): Bacteria > Bacillota > Clostridia > Oscillospirales > Acutalibacteraceae > CAG-177. The sequence goes on from JAZRWZ010000112.1 coordinate 4,762, forward strand.
AGCGAAACCGGCGCCAGCACAGCCACCATCAGCCGTGTGAATCGCTCCCTGCAATACGGTGCCAACGGCTACGATGTGGTGTTCAAGCGCCTGGAGCAAAAGGAAAAAGACGGAGAATAAAGGATGGCTTACGACGTATTTTCGGAGTTTTACGACAGCCTGACAGATAATGTGGAGTATGAGAAGCGTGCAGAGTATTTTTGCAGGCTTCTTTCCGCGTATGGGCAAAAAAACGGAATACTGCTGGATTTGGCCTGCGGCACAGGCTCCATGGCGGTGCTCATGGCGCAGAAGGGCTACGATGTTATCGGCGTGGATTCTGCCGTGGGCATGCTCAATGCCGCCCGCGAAAAAGCCATGGAGGCGGGGCAGAACATTTTGCTGCTTTGCCAGCCTATGGAGGAGCTTGACCTGTTCGGCACGGTGGATTGCTGCATCAGCGTGCTGGACAGCATCAACCATCTGCCCGATGCCCATGCGGTGAAATCCGCCTTTGCCGGGGTGTCCCTGTTCATGAACCCGGGCGGGGTATTTCTGTTTGATGTGAATACTATCTACAAGCACCGTGAGGTGCTGGGCAGCAACGCTTTTGTGTATGAGAATGAGGATTTGTTCTGCGCCTGGCAGAACACCTTCCACCCCGAGGACAACAGCGTGGACATCACCCTTGATTTCTTCTCCGAGCAGGAGGACGGGGCATGGCTGCGTTCCTATGAGGAATTCAGCGAGCAGGCCTATCCCTTGGAGGACATCGCTCACTGGCTGGAGGAGAGCGGCTTTGACGTGAAGGGGATTTATGAGGACATGACCACCGACCCCGTCACCCCCGAAACTCAGCGTGCCGTATTTGCGGCTGTAAAACGGAAATAACAGTGAAGGGCGCTTTTGCCGCCCGATGAAATAAAGGAAGCATATAAAAATGGGAAAACTTGTGAGAATGATTGCGGAGGACGGTACTTTTACCGTGATTGCCGCCGATACAACCGATATTGTGGCCCGTGCCGAGCAGATTCATAAAACCTCTGCCGTTGCCACAGCGGCCCTGGGCCGCCTGCTCACCGCCGCCTGCTTTATGGGCGCCGTGCTCAAGGGGGAGAAAAATACCGTTTCCCTGCGCATGATGGGCAACGGCCCGGCAGGTGCCGTGCTTGCCGCGGCGGACAGCATGGGCAACGTGCGCGGCTATGTGAGCAACCCCCTTGTGGAGCTGCCCCTGAATGCCAAGGGCAAGCTGGATGTGGCAGGGGCCGTGGGCACCGAGGGCATGTTCACCGTGGTGAAGGATTTTGGGTTAAAGGAGCCCTATGTGGGGCAGATTCCCATTGTGTCCGGCGAAATTGCCGAGGATGTGACCAACTACTTTGCCACCAGTGAGCAGATTCCCACCGCCTGTGCGCTGGGTGTGCTGGTGAATTCGGACCTGACAGTGAAAAAAGCCGGGGGCTTCATGATTCAGCTGCTGCCCACCGCCATGGATGACACCATCGACAAGGTGGAGGCCTGCATGATGAAGGCGCGCTCCGCCACCGAGATGCTGGCCGACGGCCTTGACCCCGAGGCCATGTGCCGCGAGGTGCTGCAGGGCTTTGATTTGCAGGTGCTTGACGAAATGCATCCCGCCTACCTCTGCCGCTGTTCCCGCCGGAGGGTGGAGCAGGCGTTGATCAGCGCGGGTAAAAAAGAATTGCTCGCCATGGCAGAGGATGCCAAAACCGAGATTTCCTGCCATTTTTGCGATAAAAAATATGAATTCACCTCCGCAGAGCTTCGCAGATTGGCGGAGGGTCTGGAATAAAAAGCAGGCCGGGGTTCATGGAAAGGAGCAAAGTACTTTTTTGCTCCGAAAACGGACTTGAAAAAAAGTTTAAAAAAATGGTTGACATGGGCACGAAAGTATAGTATATTATATCTCGCCGCTGATGAAGCGGCACGTGTGGGAGCATAGCTCAGCTGGGAGAGCACCTGCCTTACAAGCAGGGGGTCACAGGTTCGAGCCCTGTTGTTCCCACCAATGGCCCGGTAGTTCAGTTGGTTAGAACGCTAGCCTGTCACGCTAGAGGTCGACGGTTCGAGCCCGTTCCGGGTCGCCATTTTTGCCTTTGTAGCTCAGTTGGTAGAGCAGTGGACTGAAAATCCACGTGTCGCTGGTTCGATTCCGGCCGAAGGCACCATTTATGCGGATGTAGCTCATCTGGTAGAGCGCCACCTTGCCAAGGTGGAGGTAGCGAGTTCGAGCCTCGTCATCCGCTCCATTTTTTTATCAGGTTCTGTTTTTAAGAACCGGGCATACAATTTAATGTGGTGGCGTAGCCAAGTGGTAAGGCAGCGGTCTGCAAAACCGCGATTCACCAGTTCAAATCTGGTCGCTACCTCCAAAGCCCCAAGGACGAAAGTGCTTGGGGCTTACTTCTTACTTTTTACCTCTTCACTCTTACCTCAAAAAAGTGCTTGGGGCTTTGGAAAGTAAAATGTAATAGGTAAGAGGTAAGAAGTTTTTGCAAGGCTTTGCCTTGCTCTTTTTGTTTTGTTGAGGTTTAATGAAATTGAGAAAGGGGGCAATACTATGGCTGACAGTCCGCTGATAACAAAATCAAGAAAAAAGAAAGTTGTATTAACGGAAGAACAGCTTAAATGGAATAAAATATGGGTTTTGTGGGCAGAAGGAGAAGCAGAGTCACCCTATGCAGAACTGATGACTTACCAAAGTGAAATTAACAATGGTGGTCACGGACAGTATTTTTCAAATATTGAGAACAACGGGGACTTAAACGCAGATATGACAATATTGACAACTGTTTTATCTGAGAAACTTGTTGATAATTTACATAAGGCATATAAAGCACACCTGGTTTTAGAAGAAAATGAGGATGATGAAAAAGCAGAAGAGATAATAGAAGCTTGTGATAAGGTATTCTATGAGAATGAAGAGGAAATCAACAGTAAATTAGAAGCGTATGCTGATAAAATTCAATTATAACTGCGGTTCTAAAATGAGACGCACCTCCAAAAATCGACGAATTTCGACAGAAGTTCGTCAATTTTACTTTTTCTTCTTCACTATTCACTAACCTTCGGGTCGATTTTTGGTAAGTAATAAGTAAGAAGTAATAGTGAATAAGTGATGGCGGGACACCTGCACCCGATTGTAAATCAGATTGAGTGTGATATAATCAGTTTGACAAACTAGAATTTTGGAATGGAGGGTTTGTAATGAAAGAAAAAGTTCTTGTTGCAATTAAGAATATTTTTTGTGTTCTAACTGTTTTATGGTCTCTTTTGATGCTGTTTGAATATACTATTATTCTTATAGGTGTTCCCCAAATAAGTGGAATTTTATATGAGGTTTTTGATTTTTGTGTTTTGTTTCTTTATATAGGAATTTTTGCAGTTCCATTATTGTTTTTGGTTTCTGCAATATTGATTGCAGTAGTTAGAGAAAAATATCAAAAAAAGGGTATTGGAATAATTTTGAATTTTGCAACTATTATTTTGCCTATAATTGTCGGTACTATAATGATTTTAACAGATTTCAATTCTCGTTTACAATAAATTGTAGATGTGCTTAATGTA